>JAHWKS010000050.1 GCA_019347795.1 Planctomycetota bacterium
GCGCGGCGCTGCTCGTCGCGCTTCCGCAGGCGGGCCTCCAGCTCGACGATCTGTTGTCGCAGCGCGGCGTTCTCCTCGTCCAGCGCCGCGCGCTGTGTGAATGCGTGCGACTGCTTCGCCGCGGGAGCGCGGTCGGCCGCCTTGTTCCGCATGATCATGGAGGATCACCTCAGTTGCAAAATCCGCTCCATCACTGCAATTGGTGCGCCCAAAAACAGTCCAGGCCGCAATTCTCGCCGTCAATGGACCAGGCCGCTTTGCCTCCGGAACTTTTCCAGCTCGCCCCGGGCGTTTTCCAGCTCCTTTTCCAGGGCGATCATCTTCAGTTCGCGGCCGACCACCACCTCCTCGAACTTCTCCAGGTCGAGGATCTTCTCTTGCAGCTCTGACTTCGACCGCTCCAGGTCCCGCACCACCTGCTCATAGGCCCGCATGTCGCGCAAAATGCCGATGGCCCCGATTACCCGCCCGTCCGGATCCCGCAGGGCCGAGGCGTTGAGCGTGGTGGGAATGACTTCGCCCGAAGCGCTGCGGGGGTTGAGGCGGGCGTTGCGGGTGACGCCGCGCTCCACCACCTCCCGCAGGGCGGCGGTGAATTCGCGCGTCTCCTCGGGACTGATGAACCGCGACAGCGATTGCTCCACCACCTCATCCGTGCGGAACCCAAGCAGCGTGTACACCGCGTCGTTGGCCTGAAGGATCTTTCCTTCCAGATCGCTCACGAACACCGGGTCGGGAGCGTTCTTGATGAGGCTTTCGGCGTACGCGCGGGCTTTGTCGAGTTCGCGCATGTCGCGCAGGATGCCGATGGCGCCGATCACCCGCCCGTCCGGGTCCCGCAGGGCCGAGGCGTTGAGCGTGGTCGGGATCACCTCGCCCGAGGCGCTGCGGGGGTTGAGGGGTGCATTGCGCGTGACGCCGCGCTCCACCACCTCCCGCAGGGCGGCGGTGAACTCGCGCGTCTCCTCCGGGCTGATGAACCGCGACAGCGACTGCTCCACGACCTCATCCGTGCGGAACCCAAGCAGCGTGTACACCGCGTCGTTGGCCTGAAGGATCTTTCCTTCCAGATCGCTCACGAACACCGGGTCGGGGGCGTTCTTGATGAGGCTTTCGGCGTACGCGCGGGCTTTCTCCAACTCGCGCATCGCCTTGTCCAACTCGCGCATGTCGCGCAAGATGCCGATGGCGCCGATCACCCGCGCGTCGGGGTCGCACAAGGCCGAGACATTGAGGCTCGTGGGGATGATCTCGCCCGACGCACTGCGCGGGTTGAGCACCACGTTGCAGGTAATGCCCGGCGGGACCGAGTACGACCGGCCGTCGCCCGTGATGTCCTCATCCCGCTCGACGTGCTCGACCACTTCGCGGAGCGCGGCGGTGAACTCGCGGGTTTCCTCGGGACTGATGAACCGCGAGAGCGATTGCTCAATAACTTCATCCGTCCGGAAGCCAAGCAGCGTGTAAACCGCGTCGTTGGCCTGAAGGATTTTGCCTTCCAAGTCGCTCACGAACACGGGATCGGGAGCGTACTTGATGAGACTTTCGGCGTAGGCCCGCGCCTTATCCAGCTCGCGCATGTCGCGCAAGATGCCGATGGCGCCGATCACCCGTCCGTCCTGGTCGCGCAGGGCCGAGGCGTTGAGGCTGGTGGGAATGATCTCGCCGCTGGCGGTGCGGGGATGGAGCACCGCATTCCGCGTGACGCCCCGCTCCACCACCTCGCGCAAAGCCGCGGTGAACTCGCGGGTTTCCTCGGGGCTGATGAACCGCGAGAGCGACTGCTCGATCACCTCGTCGGTGCGGAACCCAAGCAGCGTGTACACCGCGTCGTTGGCCTGAAGGATCTTCCCTTCCAGGTCGCTCACGAACACGGGGTCGGGGGCGTTCTTGATGAGGTTCTCGGCGTAGGCGCGGGCCTTGTCCAGCTCGCGCATGTCGCGGAGAATGCCGATGGCCCCGATCACGCGTCCATCCGGGTCCCGCAGGGCCGAGGCGTTGAGGCTGGTGGGAATGATCTCGCCCGAGGCGCTGCGAGGGTTGAGCCGCGCATTCTTGGTGACCCACCGCTCGACCACTTCATCCAGAGCGGCCATGAACTCCCGCGTCTCTTCGGGGCTGATGAACCGCGAGAGCGATTGCTCCAGCACCTCATCCTGCTGAAACCCGAGCAACTCGGAGACCGCCTCGTTCGCCAGCAGAATCTTTCCCTCCAGATCGCTGACGAAGACCGGGTCGGGCGCATTGGCGATGATGATGTTCGCATCGAGCGAGCCGTCCGGCTTCAAGCGATGATGGCCGCCGTCCGCCTCCACTGCGACGCCGGGACCGGCGCTCCTGGGATTGGCCGTGCTCATGAATTGTCCTCCGAATGACCATAGAGCGAAAACGCGCCCACGCGGAATATAGCCTCAGGCGGGTCCGGGGGCAATCATCCCATGTCGATTGTCCATCTTGTCCATCTACGAAGCTACTGTCATCAACGATTGGGGAATGGCGCGAAGCCGGGCCATGGAAAGGTCCATCCTTTTGGGCCTTTAACACATTCGGCTCAGTCGCCGATCGGCGACGCGCCCATGGCCTTCCATCTCGCCAGCGCCGATTCCCTGCCGCGGACCGGGGTTTGGCAGGCGAAGCGTTGGCAGATGTAGACGGTGGGCTCGGGGGGCTCGAGCGTCTTGCCGATGAAGATCGGCTCGACCGCCGCCGAGCCGTGCTCCTCTTCGTCGCTGTTGCGCTGGGCGACGACGCGGTTGGGAATGTAGCTGCGACAGAGGGCGTCGAGCACCTTCCGCGTATCGGGCTGCTCGCGGTCGCCGAGGATGACGATCTCGTGGAATGGCCCGAGGTGCATGTCCAATGCGATCAGCATCTGCCCCGCCGCCGTGGGGGAACGCTCCATGATCGGGACGGCCAGCTCCAGCGTCTCGTAGGCGGCGTGGACGTAGTCGGCCCGGCCGCAGAGCTTTCCCAGCCGCATGAGAGCGGTGGCGGCCATGCCGTTGCCGCTGGGAACGCTGCTGTCGATCAAATCTTTGTTGCGGGCGATCAGTTGCTCGTGATCGTCGGCGGTGTAGTAGAAGCCGCCGTCTTCGCGGTCGCGGAAACGTTTTAGCATTGTGTCGGCGAGGCGGACCGCTTCGTCGATCCACCGCTCGTCAAAGCCGGCTTCGTACAGGGAAACGAGGGCGTTGGTCAGATAGGCGTAGTCGTCGAGATACGCATCGAGCTTGGCGATTCCGCCGCGCCAGGTGTGGAGCAGACGGCCGTCGTCGCGGCGGAGGTTTTGCATGAGAAACTCCGCGGCTCGCGTTGCTGCGGCGAGATACCGCGGCTCGCCGAGCGCGGCGGCGGCGCGGGCCATCGCGTCGATCATCAGGGCATTCCAGCTTGTGAGCACCTTGTCGTCCTTGCCGGGGCGGATGCGCTGGTCGCGGTGCTCGAGGAGCTTCTGTCGCGAAACCGTAAGCGTGGAGCGGAGCTCTTCGAGGTCCCAGCCGCGGAGGTCGGCGACTTGCTCGATGGTCTTGGGGAGGTTGAGGATATTCTTGCCTTCGAAGTTTCCCTCTTCGGTGACGTCGTAGACGTAACAGAACCGCTCCGCTTCTTCGGGGCCGAGGACTTCGCGAATCTCGGCGGGGCTCCAGACATAAAACTTGCCTTCTTCCCCTTCGCTGTCGGCGTCTTCCGTGCTGTGGAAGCCCCCCTCCTCACCGGTCATGTAGTTGAGGATATAGTCCAGCGTCTCGCGAACCACGCGGGCGTACTTCTCGTTGCGAGTGACCAGCCAGCCGTCGAGATAGGCGCCGGTCAACAGGGCGTTGTCGTAGAGCATCTTCTCGAAGTGCGGCACGAGCCAGCGCTCGTCGACCGAGTACCGCGCGAACCCGCCGGCGAGGTGGTCGTAGATGCCGCCTTGGGCCATCTTGTCCAGGTTCAGCTTGACCATGTCCAGCCACACTCGCCGCGGGTTGCGGCGCCACACGCGGAGCAGCACCTGGAGGTCCATCGCGTGCGGGAACTTCGGCGCCCGGCCGAAGCCGCCGTGGGTGAAGTCGAACACCCGCTCCAAGGCCGAGCCCACTTGCTCCAGCAACTCCGGACGGACGCCCTCTTCCGATTTTTGAAAAACGCCGACCGACTGCACGGCTTTGGTCAGTTCGTCGGCGTGCTCATCGATCTCCTTTCGCCGGCTCTTCCAGGCGTCGCCAACGGAGCGGAGGACCTGGTCGAAGCCCGGCATCCCGCCGCGCGGCGAGGGGGGCCAGTACGTGCCTCCGTAAAACGGCTTGAGGTCGTGCGTGAGGAACACCGACATCGGCCAGCCGCCGTGGCCGGTGAGCGCCTGCACGGCATTCATGTAGATCTGATCGAGGTCGGGCCGCTCCTCGCGATCGACCTTGACGTTGATAAATCCCTCATTCATCAGGCGCGCGATCGCTTCGTTCTCGAAGCTCTCATGCTCCATCACGTGACACCAGTGACAGGCGGCGTAGCCGATGGACAAGAAAATCGGCTTATCCTCCGCCTTCGCCTGCGCCAGCGCCTCCTGGCCCCAGGGGAACCAGTCCACGGGGTTATGGGCGTGCTGAAGCAAGTACGGGCTGGTTTCGTGTGCGAGACGATTGGCCATGGTTCGAATGCGGAATGCGGAGTGCGGAGTGCGGAGTGACGATCGCGAGGCGTTTCCTTACCATTTGTCGCAATCCTCATTCCGCAATTGCTCATTTGTAGGATTGCGCTTCGCCGGGAAACGTGCCTTCGCGAATCTCGTCGCGGAACGCCGCGGCGGCGTCGTGGATGATGCGGCCCACGTCGGCGTAGCGTTTGACGAACTTGGGGAGGCGGCCGGTGCTGAGGCCGATCAGGTCGTGGAGCACCAGCACCTGCCCGTCGCACCCCGGGCCGGCGCCGATGCCGATGGTCGGAATCCGCAGCGTCGCGGTGATCTTCTCGGCGACCGCTGAAGGAATGCACTCCAGCACGATGCCGAAGGCGCCCGCCTCCTCGGCGGCGCGGGCGTCGGCCAGCAGCCGCTCCTCGTCGCGCTGAACCTTGTAACCGCCCATCACGTGCACGTTCTGCGGGCGGAGGCCGACGTGGGCCATCACCGGAATGCCCGCCGCCGTCAAACCGCGAATCACCTCGGCCTGCTCGGCGCCTCCCTCGAGCTTGACAGCCTGGCAGCGGGTTTCCTTCAGGATTCGCCCGCCGTACTCGATCGCCTTGGGCACTCCCAGGTGATTCGCGGGAAAGGGCAGATCGACAACCACTAAGGCGTGCTCGACGGCCCGGCCGACCATCTCGGCGTGATAGATGATCTCGTCAAGCGTGACGTGCAGGGTGTTCTCGTGCCCCTGCACGACCATCGAGACGCTGTCGCCGACGAGGATCCCTTCCACGCCGGCGGCGTCGAGGAGGGCCGCGGTGGGATGGTCGTAAGCGGTGATCATCGTGATCTTCCGCCCCTGGTCCTTCATCCCGGCGAATTCGGGAACGCTAACTCGGGATGCGCGGGCGGTCATACTAAATCAGCGGCTCGACGCGGGCGGCCGGGACGTAATTGGGGCCCAGGCAGACCGGGGCGTAGTTCTCGTGGACGCCGTTCTCGACGTAGTGCGGGGTCCAGCCGGAAACGTCCTGGAAAAGCCGGATGCAGCGGATTGTGCGGTCATCGCATAGGTCGAACCAGTGCTGCGTCCCCGCGGGAACGTTGATCAGGTCCCCCGACTCCACTTGCACCGCGAACACCGGCCCGCGCTGCGGGTAAATGTGAAACACCCCGCCGCCTTGCACCGTGAACCGCACCTCGTCTTCGCTGTGCGTATGCTCTTTGCTGAACTTCGCCAGCATCGCGTCCAGGCCGGGCGTCTCGGGATTGACGTTGATCACGTCGGCCGTGACGAAGCCGCCTGACTCCTTGAGCCGCTCGATCTCGGGCGCGTAGGCGGCGAGGATGTCTTCGTTCGTCGCGTCAGGACCGATCCGGCCGGCGACCTCCCACTGCTCGTACCAGATGCCGAAGGGGCGAAGGAAGTCGCGGATCGCCTGCGGATCGGCGATCTCACGGTTTTCGTCTTGGATGCGAATGCGGGCCATGTCTTCTCCAACGAAAAATCGCTTAACCGCGCGCCCCACGGGCCGCGTGTGGCAATGCCAATGGACTGCGTCTCGCGCGGCCCGTTGGGGCACGCGGTTAAACTAAGGATGCGATGCATTACTTGTGCGGGCGACGACCTCGAAGAGGAACTCGAAGATTTCGATGTGGCGGCGGGCCTCGTCCAGATCGGCGCCCCAGGTGTAGAGGCCGTGGCGGCGGATCAGGAAGCCGTGCGGCCGGGGCGACGACGACTCGTAGTCGCTTCGCACCCGCTCGGCCAGCGCCGGGATGTCCTGCGTGTTCTCGTAGATCGGAATCCACTCGCGATGCTGGTGGGTCTTCACGTCGCGCAGACCCTTGAGCATCTCGTAGCCTTCGATCGCCAGGCCGCCGCTCTCGAAATGGCGGTCCGAGAGGACCGTTCCCCACACCGAATGCGTGTGCAGGATGGCGCCTGCCGCGGCCGCCTCGGCCAGCATCACGTGCAGATGCCGCTCGGCGGACGCCGCCGGCTGGTTTTTCGCCGTGGGATTCCCCGCGCCGTCGATCCGCACGAAGTCGGTCCGCGCCAGGCGGCCTTTGTCCTTGCCGCTGGCGGTGATCAACAGCTCCAGCGGCTCGCGATCGACCACCAGGCTATAGTTGCTGCTCGTGCCCAGCGACCAGCCGCGCTGATGGAAGTATTCGCCGACGCTCCGCAGCGCATCGACCTGATACTCCAGCCCCCGCAGCACCTGCCGCGGCGAGGCGGGAAGGTCTTCGTGCACGGGAGCAGTCTTCTGCGCCGGTTGTGGCTTGGCGGCCGCCATAAACGCGATCAATCAATCCGTCGCGGAAATCGTGCGAAACAACGCTCCGCTCAATGTACCACAAGCGCCTCGCCGCACAACGAGACGCCGCACCAAGCACCAAGGACCAAGGCCGGCCGGCGCCCCGTGGTATGGCGTTTGCACGCCCGTCGTTGGCGCCAACCCCTAAAAGGAAGTCCTGATGCAGAACAACCGCGATCAACGAAAGGAGGTTGTCGTCATCACCGGAGCGTCCGCCGGAGTGGGCAGGGCGACCGTGCAGGCATTCGCGCGGCGCGGCGTCTCGATCGGACTGTTAGCCCGCGGCGAAGACGGCCTGAACGCCGCCGCGCGCGAGGTCGAGGAGCTGGGCGGACGAGCGATCGCCCTGCCGACCGATGTAGCCGATCATGAACAGGTTGAGCGGGCGGCGGCCGCGGTCGAGCGGGAGCTCGGGCCGATCGACATCTGGGTCAACAACGCGATGACCTCGGTCTTCGGGCCGTTCCTGAGTCTGACGCCCGAAGAGTATCGCCGCGTGAACGAGGTGACGTACCTGGGCTGCGTCTACGGCACGCACTCGGCGCTCAAGCGAATGGCGAAGCGGAACCGCGGCGTGATCGTGCAGGTGGGGTCGGCCTTGGCGTATCGGGGGATTCCGCTGCAATCGGCGTACTGCGGGGCCAAGCACGCCATTCAAGGTTTTACGGAGTCGGTCCGCTCCGAGTTGATGCATGACGGCATCGACGTGCATCTGACAATGGTGCAGCTTCCGGCGATCAACACGCCACAGTTCCGCTGGTGCCGATCGCACTTGCCGAAGTCGCCGCAGCCGGTTCCGCCGATCTTTCAGCCGGAGGTGGCGGCGGACGCGATCGTGTGGGCCGCCTATCATCGGCGGCGGGAGATCGCCGTCGGCTTTCCCGCGGCGAAGGCGATCATCGGCAACAAGTTCGCTCCCGGACTGGGCGACTGGTATCTCGCCCGCAACGGCTACGAGTCCCAGATGACCGACGAGCCGGTCGCGGACGGCCGTCCGGTCAACCTCTGGAACCCAGTTCCCGGCGACTTCGGCGCCCACGGGTCGTTCGACGACCGCGCCCAGTCGTCAAGCTGGCAGCTCTGGGCGAACAAGCATCGCGGCGCCCTCGCCCTCGCGGCCCTGGCGGGCGCCGGGTTCCTCGCCGCCGCGGCCATCGCCGCCGAAGAGTGACTCATGTCGTGGGCTTCGGTTCGAGGGTGATGCGTTGCGCGGCGGACTGGCGAACTTGGGCGCTCTTCGAATATCAGTCCTGCTTTCGATCTCTCTCCTGCTCCAGAGCCGGCAAGCTGAATGTTTCAGTGCGTCAATGGAGAATCAGGTTAATTTCCATTGCAGATAGTTTAGCGTTCAGCACGGATCGTCCGGTAGAACGCGGCAGCAGCAACTCAGCAAGGAAACGCACTTATGGACGTTGAAGCGCAGGCGCCGTGGCGCGAGTTGGCTCGCATCACCGAGGAGGGTTCGCCGCAGCAGGTGGAGCAGTTCCTCAAGAACCTGCCGGACGGCGAGGTGGCGCACACGCTGTCTCGCCTGTCCGAGGAGGAATGTTCCCAGGTGTTGACGGCGCTCTCGCCCGAGGAGGCCGCCGACCTGGTCGAGCGGCTGTCCGATGCGCAGGCCCTGGAGGTGATCGAGCGGTTGCCGCCACAGACCGCCGCGGCCATCCTCGACGAGCTGCCCAGCAACGAGCAGGCGGATTTGATCGCCGATCTGGAGCGAAGCGGCGCCGAGGCCATCCTCGCCGAGATGGACCCGGCGGAAGCCGCCGACGCCCGCACCCTCAGCCGCTATGCCGACGACGTGGCCGGCGGCCTGATGGTCACCGAGTTCCTCCGCTACCGCGAAGACGCCACCGTGGGGGAAGTCGTCGAGGATATGCGCGATCGGGCCGACGAATACCGCGACTACGACGTGCAGTACGCCTACGTCTGCGACCGCGATGACCGTTTGACAGGCGTGCTCCGGCTCCGCGATCTGCTTCTCGCCCCGCGATCGCGGCCGATCGCGGACTTGATGATCCGCCGGCCGGAATCGGTTCGCGACGATACATCGCTGGACGACCTGGCGGACTTTTTCGATCGGCATCACTATCTGGGCGTGCCGGCGGCCGACAAGGACGGGCGCCTGGTGGGCGTGGTGCGCAAGGCCGCCGTAGACGAGGCGTGGGCGGCGCGGCAGGACAGCGACTTCCTGAAAACGCAGGGAATCGTGGGCGGCGAGGAGCTGCGCACTATGCCGCTTGGCCGCCGCGCGTCGCGGCGGCTGTCGTGGTTGAGCGTCAACATCCTGCTCAACATCCTGGCCGCCAGCGTCATCGCGTTCTTTCAAGACACGCTCTCGGCGGTCATCGCCCTGGCGGTCTTTTTGCCGATCATCTCCGATATGAGCGGCTGTTCGGGCAACCAGGCGGTGGCGGTGAGCTTGCGGGAACTCTCGCTGGGGCTGGTGCGGCCAAACGAGATGGTGCGCGTGTGGCTGAAGGAAATTGGCGTCGGACTGATCAACGGCGCTGCGCTGGGACTCTTGATCGGCGGCGTCGCCTGGTTGTGGCAAGGCAACGCGTACCTGGGACTGGTCGTCGGGGTCGCGCTGGGGCTGAACACCATGGTGGCCGTCTCCATCGGCGGCGTCGTGCCGCTGGTGCTCAAGCGGTTCAGCGTCGACCCCGCCATCGCCTCGGGACCGCTTCTGACCACGGTGACCGACATGTGCGGGTTCTTCTTCATCCTGGGAATCGCCACCATGCTGCTTCCGCAACTTGGAGGCTGATTGAGCTTTCCAGCGAGCCGAGAAATTACAGCCACCTGGCGACCGCCTCGGCGACGGCGGATGGATTAAGTACCCCAGGGCGTGGTGCAGAATGAGCAGAATCGTTTTCGCCATGGGAGCGAATGCCGACGCTAGAGCCCTGTCACTTGGACGCCGACCTCCTTGGCCATCTCCTGCATCCGGGCCTTCAGGCGCTCGACCTGTTTCGGCTCGCCGGCGGCGCGGTTGATGCGTTCGAATGGGTCGGTGACCATGTGGAACAGCTCGGGCTGGCCGCTGACGGTCCGCAGCTTCCACTCGCCGACGCGCACCGCTTCCAGGCGGCCGCGGAAGTAGAAGTATTCGGTGCGCGGCGAAGTTTCGGTCTCTCCGCTCAGAAACGGCGTCAGGTCATGGCCGTCGAGCGGATGATCGGGGCGCCTGGCGCCGGCCGCGGCAAGCAGCGTGCGGTAGATGTCCGGCATGCCGACCAATTCGGGCGAGACGCGGCCGGGTTCGATCTTGCCCGGCCAGCGGAGCATCGCGGGGACTCGCGGACCGCCTTCGTAGGTGGTTCCCTTCGAGCCTCGCAGCGGCCCCGACGAGCCGGCGTGCCAGAGCTCGTTTCCCGCCTGCTGCATCCGGGGCGGCATGTCGATCCACGGTCCGTTGTCGGAGGCGAAGAAGACGAGCGTCTGGTCCGCAATCCCCTTCTTCTCCAGCGCCGCCAGCACCTGACCGACGCTCCAGTCAAGCTCTTCGATCACGTCGCCGTACAGGCCGGCTTGCGATTTGCCGCGGAACTTGTCCGAAACGTGCAGCGGCAGGTGGGGCATGGCGTAGGCGAGGTACAACAGCAGCGGCCGATCCTCCGGCGCCTGCTCGATGATCTGCACGGCCTCAGCGGTGTATCGCTGCGTGAGCGGGTCCTGCTCCAGCGGATGCTCGACCATCTCCTCGCCGCGATAGAGCCCCAGCGGCTCGTCGGTCTGCACCCACGGCCTGATGTAGTCGTTCGAGTACGGCAGGCCGAACCACGTATCGAAGCCCTGGTTCACCGGGAGGAATTTCTTCTGTTTGTATCCCAGATGCCACTTGCCGATCATGTGCGTGCTGTAGCCGGCGTCCTGGAGCGCCTCGGCCAGCGTCCATTCGGAATCGGGCAGGCCGCCGGTCCCGTCGGACCCGGTCCCGCCGTTGAACTTCACCCGCGGCATGTAGCGGCCGGTGAGCAACTGCGTTCGCGACGGCACGCACCACGAGCCGGTAACGAATGACGTGAGCCGGATTCCCTCCGAGGCGAGCCGGTCGATGTAGGGCGTGCGTATCCGGGGATGACCGTAGCACGACGGATCGCCGTACCCCATGTCATCGGTGAAGAGGATCAGCACGTTCGGCTGCTCGGCGGCGTGGGCCGAAAGGCCGAGGATCATACAGATGGCTGGCGCCAGAACAAAACTGCGCATGGAGTCGTCCCTCATGTTTCAGCAAGGCGTGGAGTTGAGTTCCAGTATAGTCGCCGCGCCTGCCAACGGCGAAGCCGTCCCGCGTGCGGCGCCGCGCTTCTATAGAGCTTTGTTGAGGAACTCGAGGAGGGCCTCGTGGAATTCCTCCTGCGCCTCCAGATGCGGGATGTGCCGCACGCCCTTCAGCTCGACCAGCTGCGCCGTCGGGATCTGTTTCGCCGCTCGCCGTCCTAACTGCGGATACTGCCCGAGCCGCGCGGCCGCGTCGCCGCTCGCCCGGCTCTTGCCCAAAGCGGTGCGATCCTCCTGGCCGATGACCAACAGCGACGGGACCTTGAGCTGCTCGAGTTCATGCACCACCGGCTGCTCGTAAATCATTTGTGCCGTAAGGGCCGACGCCCACGCCAGGCGCGGATACTCTCCACTCAGTGTCCAGCGGTAGTGGACCTCGACGAACCGCTCGTACTCCGGCTTCCACTGGACAAAGTAGCTTTGGAAATCGCGGCGGATGCCTTCCTCGGTCTTGTCGAGAATGCTCTTGTAGATCTTCTCGGTCGGCGTCCACGGAACCTGGAGCCGGTAGTCCTCCAGGCCGATCGGGTTCTCCAGGATCAGGTGCGTCGTCGTTTCCGGATGCATCAGGGCGAAACGCGTGGCCAGCATGCCGCCCATCGAGTGCCCCACGACGGCCGTCTTCTCGACGCTCAGTTCGTCCAGCAGTTTCTTCGTATTGCTCGCCAGCAGGTGAAAGCTGTAGTGCAGGTTCGGCTTGGAGGATTTGCCGAAGCCGACCTGATCGGGCGCGACCACCCGGTAGCCTGACTCGGCCAAAGCTTTGATCGTGTCCTCCCAATAGGCGCCGAAAAAGTTCTTGCCGTGCATCAGCACCACGCTGCGTCCATTCGCCTCCGCTCCGAACGAGACGGGCGAAACATCCATGTAGGCCATTCGCACGTCGTGCCCCTGAATGGTCAGCGGCAGGTAGTGAACCTCGTGCGGGTAGTCCCACGTCTCCATCGCGATCCCCAGCGGCTTCGGCGCTTCAGCGTTTGCGGCATGCGGGCAGACGGCGATGAGGCTGACCCACACAACTTCGATGAACAATCGTTGCGTCGTGTTGCGGGCGTGAATCATAGCTTCTTATCGTTTTGCGGGTGTAGATGTCGCTTGCCTTGCGGCCCGCAAATACAGTTCCGGCCGGCGCCAACACAGAGGGGCTTTCTCTCCGTTCCCTCTGTTTCCTTCTGTTCAATTGTCTGTCCGTGGCGTGTCTAAGCTGAGCCGTTTGAGACGCTACTCCAGGCCGTGCTTGCGGCAGCGGCGGGTGAACCAGCGGCGCCAGAAGCGCTCCTTCGGAGACCAGCGGTGGTTGAGCATCAGCGTCAGGCAGTGCTCTTCCGCTTCGCGGCGCGGCATGCCGCGATCGACCGCGTGGCGGATCAGGCGGTCGAACTCGCGCTCGTCGATGGCGCCGTCGTCGCGGGCCAGCTCGGCCAGCATCTCCTTGAGCCGCTCGGTGAGGGCCGAGTGCCGGGTCCAACCGCGGGCTTCGCAGCGGCGGTCGATGATCGCCGTCACGTCCTCCAGCGAGAG
>JAHWKS010000051.1 GCA_019347795.1 Planctomycetota bacterium
GACCCGTCGGTCGGGTACCTGCCGGTGACCGGCACCCTCGAGGCCTTCGCGCCTGCGTCGGGACCAGGGGTGCGGTGGGACACCGGCGTCACCGAGGGTGACCTGATCTCGGTCCACTACGACCCGATGCTCGCCAAGGTCGTCGGCCACGGTCCGACGCGCGCCGAGGCCGCAGCCAGCCTGGCTCGGGCGCTCGACGACACCGTCGTGCTCGGCGCCACGACCAACCGCGACCTGCTCGTCGACGTGCTCCGCGACCCGACCTTCCTGTCGGGGGACACCACGACCGCCTACCTCGAGGAGCGCTACCCAGACGACGGAGCACGCCGGTTCCGGCCGACGCCGGCCGCCGAGTGGCTCGTGCTGCTAGCCGAACAGTCGCCGAAATCAAACCAGCGAACGAGGGTGGATGTGCTGGCGGACGGGGAGCTGATCGCGCAGTGGGAAGTCCCGCCTTTCACGAGCGATCCATTGCAGCGGCAGCCGCTGGTCGTATCGCTGGCGCCATTCCACACGGCAAGCGACGAGCCGGTGCGGCTGGAGATCGTGCAGTCGCCGACGAATGAGGAATCGCCGGTGATCTGGCGCACCGCAGTGATCTCCGATCGCTCGCCGACGCTGCTGCGGTTGCTCGACGATGAGGGCGAGTTCAGGGTCGCCGACGGCGCCGAGGAAACCTCCATCGCCTGGGACACGAGCAATCGTCACTCCGGCGAGCGGGCGGTCCAGATCCAAAGCCCCGGGCGATACACGCTGGCGTTGCCGCAGGAAGCGGCGATCCGCGAGCGGCCGGGACTCAGCGAGTATCGATTCATCCGCTTCGCGTTTCGCAAAGGCGGAAAGGGGCGCGTGGCGGTCGAACTGGAACGCCGCGAAGAAGGCGCCCCGCCGATTCGCTACGACGCGGGGCTGGGCGAGCCGAGCTACGGATCCGCCGCCCGCGTGTGGAGCCTGGAGTTGCCGAATGAGTGGATCGTCATGACGCGCGATCTGTACAAGGAGTTCGGCAAGGCTGACGTGCGCGCCCTGACGTTGAGCGTTCCGGACGGCGAACAAGCGTGGTTCGATCACATTTACCTGGCGCGGACCGAGAAGGATTTGGAAGCGATCCCCGCGACTCGCTCGCCGGACGCGGTCAACCAGGAAGCACGGCGGGAGCTGGCGAAGAACGTCCTCGACCGCATCGTTCCGGCGACGGTGGCGATCGATTACGACGACGGCCGGTTCTCCACCGGCGTGTTGGTCAGTCGTGAAGGGGACGTGCTCACCGCCGGTCACGCCGTCGTCGGCCCCGGCAAAGACGCGACGGTGCTGCTCCGCGACGGCCGCCGCTTGAAGGCGAAGACGCTCGGCGTGGCCCGCGATCTTGACTTGGGCCTGGTGCGGATCGAGGAGAAGGAGGAATGGCCGGTCATCGAATTGGGCGATGCCCGCAACCTATCGAGCGATCAGCTTTATCTGGGCGCGGCGCATCGGGAGCGGGTCGAGTCGCAGGAGGCGCCGGCCGCACACATCGTTGGAATCCAGCGGGTCTTGGACGGCGTGATCTGGACCGACTTTGCATTGGACGACTGGTCCTCGGGCGGTCCGCTCGTGGACAGGGACGCCCGGCTGGTGGGCGTTCACCGCGGCGAAAGTTATTTCGGCGGCTTTCGCTTCACGCAGCTAGTTGACATCCACAACACCCTCGCGAAGATGCGGAACGGCGAGGTTTGGGGCGAGTGGCCCGCCGGCTCGGGACCGATGATGGGCGTGCACGTCGAGTCGGTCCCCGGCGGATGCCGCGTCACCGAAGTCTATTCCGAGACGCCTGCGGTCGAGGCCGGCGTGCAGAAGGGGGATCGGGTGGTGAAGATCGGCGGACAACCGGTTCGTCATCTGGACGACATTTATGCGGCGCTGGCGGACAGGAACGCCGGGCAATCGGTCGCCCTGGAGCTGCGTCGCGGCAGCGAAACCGTCAGCGCCAATGTGGGGCTGATTCCCCGCACGCCGTGAGATTGAGGAGCGAAGGGCCAAGGGGTCGAGCGCCAAGGGGTCGGGGAGGTTTTTCGGCCAAGCCAGTTGCGATGCGGCAATATCCATGGCCGAAAAACCACCCCGACCCCGCCGCGCGGGCACGCCGTTAGGCTGCACATCACGCCGCCCGCTGCTGCTGCTTGTTCTGCTTGCGGAGGCGGCGCCGCTCGGCCTTGGAGAGTGCGGCCGGACGGTCCTCTTCTTCCTCGTCGGCGATTGCGAGCGTAGGCGACTTGCTCGCGGGCTTTGAATTCGCCACCGGCGCCGGTTTCTCGTCGGCTTTCTTCGAGGCCGTCTCTTCGAGGTCCGTCTTGGCCGCGCGTTTCTTCGCGGTGCGCGGCGCCGGCGTCTCGGCGGCAGCCTCCGCGGATGCGCGTCGCCTGGCGGCTTTCGCGCGCGGCCGCTTTTCCTTTCGTGGGCGAAGCATAAGTTCGCCGCGGGCCTCCAGGTGGACATACCGGCCGAACACCCCCACCGTCAGCAGCACGAAGACGTGCGCGATGAGCGCTGCGAGCGCGCCGCCGCCCGTCGTCCATGGCGCCGGCGCTTTCACAACACCCAGGGATAGCAACGCCACCGCCAGATAGCATGTCATCGCGGCCGCCAGGAGAGACAGGGCGCCGCGGGAGGGCTTGATCTCCCAAATCGATCGCACGCTGCACGCCGCCGCGACGGCGCCTATCAGCAGCACGCGGATCAACGTCGCATGCGCCGGAATCCCGCAAAGGACGGCAACCAACTCTCCGGCCATTACGTCGAGCTTCGTCGCCGCGACAATGCTTCCCAGTCCCAACGCCGCAGCCAGCGTCAGCCAAAGACGATATGTTCCCTGGTAGTCATCATTGCGATGCCGGCGAATCAGAAACACCTGCACCGCCACGATGCTCGCCCACGCCAACAGGAGCGATGCAAGCCAGGCGCCCAAACTCCCCCGGGCGGCCAACTCGAGCGGCGCGAAATCGACCTCCGGCAAACGCTCTTTCCATCCCGCGACGGCGACGTGGAGGTAGCCGAGCAATCCGACCGCCGCCGAACACGCTAAAAGCCACGCCCATAACGTCAGCCGGCGCGTCGGCAGGAGCGACGTGATGCGCGGCTGCGACTCTTCCCACGCCGCGCCGGCGTAACGGGACGGGGCGGGACTCTCGGTCTTCGCGCGCGAGCGCTTCGGCGCCGAGGACGCCTCGTCCCCGGGCGCGGCATCGGCGGCGGACTCGTCCATCAGCACGCGCCGCCGCCGCTCATCACGCGATCCGTTCCTGCGAAAGTCCATGACAACATCCTGATCGCCCGACCCGTCAGCGAGGGAAGAACCCGAAGTCGCGCGTAGGGTCCCCTCGCTGACGCTTCGGGCTTCCTGTTGGAACCATCGGCGCCGCCGGCAGAGCCGCTACACCTCGGCGGTGACCGGGTTGCGCAAAGTTCCCAGCCGGTCGATTTCCACTTCCACCACGTCGCCCGGCTGGAGAAAAACCGGCGGCTTGCGAGCCATGCCCACCCCCGGCGGAGTGCCGGTGAACAGCACGTCCCCCGGCTCCAGCCGACAGACGGAGGAAATGTACGCCAGCAGCTTGGGAATCGAGAAGATCAGTTGTCGGGTCGAGGAGTCCTGCATCGTCCGGCCGCCGAGCCGCAGCCGAATGCCCAAATCGCCCGGATCGCCGACTTCATCGGCCGTCACCAGGTGCGGCCCGAACGGGGCGAAGGTATCGAACGTCTTGCCCAACAGCCACTGCCGTCCCGGCTTGCCTAGTTGCCAATCTCGGGCGGAAACATCATGCCCGCAACAGTATCCGGCGACATGCTCCAGCGCCCGCTCCTCAGGAATGTGGCGGCCCCCCTCGCCGATCACCACCACCAACTCCGCTTCGTAATCGACCTGCTCGCTGAGCCGCGGCAGGACGATCGGGTCCTCGTGCCCGCAAACGCTGGTGGGGAATTTATTGAAGATGACCGGCTCCTCCGGCGGCGCCGCCCCGCTCTCCGCCGCATGATCGGCATAGTTCAGACCGACGCAGATCACCTTCCCCGGCCGCGGAACCGGCGCCAGCAGCTTGATCGGACGATCGGCGGAAAGAGGCGCGCCCGATTGCACCGCCCGCCGAGTCCGCTCCAACCCTTCCCGCCCCAGCGCGAGCAGCTCGCTCATCGCTGCGGGCAACTGCGGATCCGCCGAACTGAGATCGACATAGCCGTCGTCCCGCACCCCCGCGACGCGCGGCCCTGAGTCGCTTTGATAAGTCGCCAGTTGCATGGAGCCCTCCTGTTTGCGGCGCTCGTAAGGAGTCAATGAATGTGAATGGTGAGCGCGCCGCCGTTGTCGGCCAGTTCCGCGGGTGAATCGTTGATGCGGAAGTAGAGGACGCCGGTCGCGGGGGCGCGGATGGTGCGGCCCAGGCCGATGGCGCCCGGGTTGAGAAAGGCGGAGACGGATCCGTCGGTGAAGCCTTCGGCGCGGACCGTCCCCAGAAGCATTCCCAGCGGCAGGCCGTCGTGGTAGCGGATTGTTACGCCATTCGGCTCGCACCACCACGGTTGCGGCGTCTGGGCGACGGTGTAGCGGCCGCTCGCGGAGATGGTGTAGGAGCGGCCTTCCTCGACCTCCACGCCGGATGACTGCCACCCGCGATCGGCCGCCAGCGTGATCGTCGTTCCTTCAGGCGGCAACGGCGAGCCGGGACCGTAGACGACGGCCGCGCGCGCGAGGTCGTATCCGTAGTCGATGTTGGCGACGAAAAGCTGCCACTCCTCCATCACCTTCGGCCACTCGGCGGCAAGCGATTCTCGCAGCCTGGCGGAAAACTCCGGCTCATCGCGATGTACGTGCTCTTTCAGCGAGCGGAAGGCTTCCCGGGTTCGGGAATGACCGTCGAAAAACGCAGCCGCCGCCCACGACCAGCCGTACGGCGCCAGTTCCAGATGCGCCTGCGGTCCCATCTCGAAGACTTTGCCCAGGCTCAGGCCGCGATTGGCGGCGAAGTCGTCCTGCACGATCTTCACCCGGCCCCACATCGGCGCCTCCTCCCGCGTCTGCGGGAACCAGCCGAGCGTGAGCATCCCGTCTTCCCAGCGGTGCGTGCCGAGAAGCTCCGCCATTCCTTCCATGTACCACGGCGGTCCGGCGTCGCCGAGATGCGACTTCATGAAGCCGTGCACTCCCTCGTGCAGCAGCAGATGCCGGCGGTAGTAATCGCTCGGCTGCTCGTAGAGCCACACCTCATGACCGCGATTAAAGCCGTGCAGAAACGGCGGCAGATCCCCCGGCAACAAACCGGTGGCGGCGAAGGGCTCCTTCCGCTCCATCAAGTAGCCTCGCAGCCGCCAGTCCTCCGTATCTTCTGGATCGACGCCGAAGTACGCGCTCCACTGAGGAACCGCGAGATCGAAAACCTGCGGCAACTCATCGATCGCCGGCTGCGGAGGAAGATCGGTATAAAGCGTGAGATGCGTCCCCTCGAGCTTCCGGATGCCCGCCGCAGCGAGGCGCGACTCATCGATGTCCGGAAGCGGCGGCGCGGCGAAGGGCGCCTCCCCCTCGGCCCGGCTCTCCTCATCCGTCTGCTGCAACAGGTCCGCCAGCGAACGCCGCCACTCCCGCTTCGGCGCATCCGCCTCGCTCTTCTTCGGCGCCTGCGACTCCGACTCCGAAACCGCCGGCGGCTCGCTTGCCGGTTTCGCGCCGACCGCGGCTTGCGGTTGCGGCGCCTCGGCCCGTCGCTCCGACGACCCGCCGCACCCGCCGCACGCGACCAATATCCCCAGCAGCGCCGACCTCAGGCATTCCCGGTAATAATCCATCCCTTCAGTCTGCGCACGACCGCATTCGTTTGCCAAGATGCATCCTTCGGTAAAGCGGCTGCGGTCGCCCCATGAAAAATCCCCCTCGCTTGAAGTGGGGCGGGCGCGATAAGATGAACATCCGCGGCAATCCACGGAAGGAGCGTGAAGCATGTCTCTCATGGACGGATGGAGCCTCGTGTTGTTGGCCGCGGCGGCCTATCTGGCGATCGCCGCGCTGGCGCGGATGATGCGGAGCCGATATCAGATGCTCATCGCCCGGCTTCGCCGCGAATGGCGTGTGGAGCAGGCCCGCAAGGTCGCCGAGGAGCGGCGCCAGCGCCGCGAAGAGCGAAAGCGGCTGCTCCGCGAGCAAATCCAAAAGCGCCTCCACGAGGCGGCCGAGGAGCAAGCGGCGAAAGAGGAAGCGGAAGCGGAAGCGGCGAAAGCCGAAGCTTCCAAAGAGAAAGCGGCCTAAGTCGCCTTTTGCTCCGCGCTGGGGGAGGCGCCCAGCGCGGAGCGGAAGCCGACATTGTTGTTTTTACACCAGCGAACAATGAAGCGACCCTACATCGAGACCGTCGGTTGCCAGATGAACATGCTCGACAGCGAGATGGTCGTGGCCAGCCTGCGGAAGGAGGGCTACCAGCTTGTGGCCGAGCCGCTCCAGGCCGACGTGGTGCTCTTCAACACCTGCTCGGTCCGCCAGCACGCCGAGGACAAGATCTACAGCGCCCTGGGCAAACTCCGCCGGCACAAACAGAAGTATCCGGAGAAGGTCATCGGCGTGTTGGGCTGCATGGCCCAGAACCATCAGAAGCTTGTCTTCGAGCGGGCGCCGTACGTCGATCTGGTCGTCGGCCCGGGGCAACTGCAGCGGGTTCCCGAACTGATTGCGAAAGTGCAATCCGGGGCCGGCCCGCAGGAGGCGCTCAGCCTGGGACGCAAGGATGGCTCGGCGGAGGAGATCAAGCGCAGCCACGAGTCGTTCGATCCGCTCCGCGATCCCGAGATGCGTCCCACGCCGTCCCAGGCGTATCTGCGGATTCAGATCGGGTGCGACAAGTTCTGCACATACTGCATCGTCCCCTCGGTCCGCGGTCCCGAGCAAGGCCGGCCGCCGGCGCAGATCGTGGCCGAGGCCCGCACCCTTGCGGACCAGGGCTGCCGGGAGATTACGCTGGTGGGCCAGACCGTTAACAGCTACCGGTATCGTGAAGGGGATCGCGTGACGCGCCTCGCGGACTTGCTCGCGATGCTGCACGAGATCGAGGGCCTTCGCCGCCTCAAGTTCGTCACGAACTATCCCAAGGACATGACCGACGACTTGCTTGAGGCGATGCGGGAGCTGCCCAAGGTGTCGCGTTACCTGCACGTGCCGGCCCAGAGCGGGTCCAACCGCATGCTGGAGCGGATGAAGCGCGGCTACACGGTGGAAGACTATCGCGAGATGATGGCCCGCATTCGCTCTGCGCTTCCCGGCGCGGCGGTGTCCAGCGACTTCATCGTCGGCTTCTGCGGCGAGACGGAGGAGGATTTTCAGCAGTCGGTCGAACTGGTGCGCGAGTGCCGCTTCAAGAACAGCTTTATCTTCAAGTACAGCGAGCGTCCCGGCACCAAGGGCGCCTCGCTCTACGCGGACGATGTGCCCGATGAGGTGAAGCGGCGCCGCAACAACGAGCTGCTCGCCATCCAGACCGAAATCGGCGACGAAGAGAACCAGCGGTTCCTCGGTCAAATCGTCGAGGTGCTCGTGGAAGGTCCCAGCAAGCAGGCCGCAAAGCATGCCGCCGCCGACTCTCCCACCCTGCAACTGACCGGCCGCACGCGCGACGACCGCATCGTGGTGTTCGACGGCTCTCGCCGCCAGGTCGGCCAGTTCCTCGACATCGCCATCTACGACTGCACGCCGTACACCCTCATCGGCGAGGTCGTCACGCAGCACGCCGGTTCGGAATTATTGGCGCTTCAGTCAGGGTGACTCACTGCACGAAGATGAACTCTTTGCTGTTGAACAGGGCGTGGCAAAGGTCGGTCCAGACGCGAACGTCGGGAGCGCCGGACTCCGGCTGCAATCCGTATTCCTCGGCCTGATGATCGAGGAACGCCACAGCGGCGGCGGTTTCATTCGGGTGCGGCGGGCGGGCGAAGGCGGTCAGGTAAAGCCGCATCACTCGATCTTCCGCCGACGTTTCCTCTCCGGCCAGCTCCCGCTCCGCCCACCGCCGCGCTTGTTCGACCACGAATGGGTCGTTCATCAGGATCAGGGCTTGGGCGGGAACGTTGGAGACGTTGCGGCGCCCCATCGTGCTGAAGGGCGCCGGGGCGTCGAAGGCCAGCATCATCGGCGATAAGAAATTCCGCCGCACCTCGCCGTAAATGCTGCGGCGTCCGGCGCCGTCCAGCGGCCCGCTCTCCGCCGGCCGGCCGCGGCCTTGCATGAACGGCGTCAGATGGACGGGGACGCTCGGGCCCAGCAGCGTCGGGTCGAGCCGGCCGGAAACGGCCAGCAGCGCGTCGCGAATCGCCTCCCCTTCCAGCCGGCGAATCCGCATGCGATGCAGCAGCGAGTTGGTTGGATCTGCCTGCTCGGCCGCCGCATCCGCGGGGACGCTCGACATCCGGTACGTGCGGCTGAGGACGATCTTGCGAATCAGCCGCTTCACCGACCAAGCATCGTCGATGAACGTTGTCGCCAGGTAGTCGAGCAATTCGGGATGCGTGGGCGGCTCGCCCAGAAGGCCGAAGTTATCGACCGACGCGACGATCCCCCGCCCGAACAAATGATGCCAGACGCGATTGACCATCACCCGCGCGGTGAGCGGATTCGCGGGATCGGCAATCTGCCGGGCGAGCTGCAGCCGGCCGCTACCCGGGTCGCACTCCAGCGGCTCGGAACCGGCCAGCGCCTCCAGCAGCCGCCGGGGCACGCGGCCGCCGGGGGTCCGCGGATTGCCGCGAATGAGGAGGAACTCGTCTTCGCCGCTGCCGTCCCACATCGCCGGGGCGGTGTGGGACTCGGCCATGATCGTCGCCGCGAGCGATTGCCGCTCTGCCCGGAACGCTTCGCCGGCCTGAACCAAGTGCTGCAGCGAATCCTGATTCTCAACCGTCAGCTCGTGATGGTCGAGGATCCAGTTGACGAGCCGCGCCTCGTCAGCAGCCGCGGGAGAGCCGGCGATTCGATTCTCCCGGAGCTTCTCCAACACCTGAAGAAACATCGCCCGGTAGCGTCGAGCTAAATCGGCCGGGGATTTCGCATCGGCCAGCGCCTGCGCCAGCAGCGCATTCGACCGGTCGAGCGGATCGCCGGGAGGTCGGTCTCCCTGGACGACCATCAGCACCTCGAGCGGCGCCTCGCCGCGGGCGCTGAACTCGAGATGGGCGCCGTGGCCGCGATAACGTTCCAGCGGGTGGGCCATCCACTGCGGCTCGGCGACGTTCTCGAAACTCTGGATCAGCGATCCGTGCAGCGGCCCGTTGTTCACGCGGTGCGAATCGACGACCGCATAAACGTGGCCGGCGCCGCGCACGAGGTAGTACGCGTTCTCGGCCGCGATGGTGAACGTCGGCGTGCGGACGGTTCGGCCCGCGCGGACCCACTCGCCGTTGCGGCCCGGCTCACCCTCGGCGCCGTCCGCTAGCTTGAGTCCGTTCCAGAGCGGATCGCGCCTGGCGGCGGAGTATTCGGCAACGTTCGCGACCGGCGATTCGGCGGAGTCACCCAGGACGATCGAGCCCGTCGTCACGGGGCCGGCGCCGAACGTGGGGCCATCGACGATCCAAACCTCCGGCGGCGCCGTGCGGTAGTCGATGATCGTCTGCACGTCGGCCAGCGACTCGTCCGCCCGCCGCTTTTGCGCCGCGAACTGTTCGAGCAGTCGCTCTCGCTTCGCCTCGAAGTCGCCCTCGTCCCCCGCGACGGCCCAAGCATGCAGCGGGTCGCGCGGGTCATCCTTTGCCTTCTCCAAATGCGACGCCCAGCGCGACAGGAGTGAGACGTTCAGCCCGCGGCCGATCGCCGTTTCGCCGAGAAAGATTGTGGAGGACGCTCCTCCCTGCGTGCGATGCCGATTCACGTCCCGCGCCGCCGAAAGATACGCCGCCAGGTTGTCGATGACGCCTTGTCGGCTCTCGGCGGCCGCACGGGCCACTTGCGGCCGATGCTCGTCCTGGAGCGCCTCCCATCGTTGGGCGACGCGGGCGTTGTGCTCCATCGACTCGAACCGCACCTGCCGGTATGCCGAGCTTTGCAGGAAGCCCGCCATCGCGTAGTAATCCTGCTGCGAGATGGCGTCGAACTTGTGGTCGTGGCAGCGGGCGCAGGCGACGGTGACCCCGAGGAAGGTCTTCGAGGCCACGTCGAGCATGTTGTCCTGGCGGTCCGCCTCGTCCTGCCGGATGTCCACGGGCGAGTGGACCCACTCGCCGAAGAACCAGAAGCCCGTGCCGAGGATCGACTCGTTAAATCCCTCCGTCGGATTCAGCCGCGGCTCCTGGAGCAAATCGCCGGCGAAGTGCTCGATGACGAACTGGTCGTACGGCACGTCGGCGTTGAAGGCGCGGATCACGTAATCGCGATAATGCCACGCGCCCGGCACGTCATAGTCGAACTCGTGGCCGCGGGACTCGGCGTAGCGCACCAGGTCGAGCCAATGCCGCCCCCATCGCTCGCCGAAATGCGGCGAATCGAGCAGCCGATCGACAAGATTGGCGACCGCATCAGGGCTATCGTCATTGACGAAGTCCTCTACCTCCTCCGGCGAAGGCGGCAGGCCGATCAGGTCGAAAGAGAGACGACGAATCAGTGTGCGGCGATCCGCCGGAGGCGCCGGCCGCAACCCCTGCTCCTCCAACCGGGCCAGGATGAAAGCGTCCAGTCCGTCGATCGGCCACGAGCCGTCCTTCACTTGCGGCGGCGATGCCCGCTCCACCGGCTTCCACGTCCAGTGCGAAGCTTTGCGGGCCTGGAGATCGAACGCCTCTTTTGCGACGGGCGCCGTCGCCGCATCCTCCGCCGGCCACGGGGCGCCGAGACTGATCCAACGCGTGAGCACCGCGATCTCTTTATCCGGCATTTTGGACTTCGGCGGCATCTGGTAGATGTCGCCGTAGTTGATCGCGTCCAGCAGCAAGCTGTCTTGCGGCGATTCCAGGTCGATCGCGGCCCCCGTATCGCCGCCGACCACGATCGCCGCCCGCGAGTCCACTCGCAGTCCGCCTTTGGGCTCATCCGTCTTTCCACTGTGGCACTCGTAACAGCGAGCGACCAGGATTGGCCGCACTTCCTTCTCGAAAAACTCCAGCGCCGCCTCGTCGAATCCGGGCGCCTTGTCCTCTCCGTGAACGTTCAGCGGGAAAGACGCCGCGGCGGCGATACAGAGGACGGCGAGGCAAATGCGGCGCAGCATGAGCATCGGAAGGAGAGGAGGCAGGACAAGTGGGAGGGAGAATCGCCGCTGGCAACCTGCGACTAGTATAGCCGCGTTCGAGAAAGCGGTCAAAATCGCCGCAAGACCCGTCGGTTGACAGGCGTCGGTGTTGCCCGGAAGCTGAACGGATGAAACCGCGCCGCAACTCGCGAACCCCTGCACCTCGCCGCGACAGGCGACATGAAAAAGGCGCCGCGGCCGCGTTCCAGCCGCTGTGCCCCGACCCGGCCCGCGGACTGCCCGGGGTGTTCTTGCGGACGCCGACGAATCGCCCGCTCGTTTATCGCAAGCGGATCGCGCGGGTCGATCCGGGCGTGAAGCCCGGCGAATGGGTGGCGGTCTACGCCGAACCGAACTCCCTCCTCGGTTATAGACGCCGTAACCGAGGAGGGAGTTCGGTTCGGTCTACGCCGAACCGAACTCCCTCCTCGGTTACGGCGTCTATAACCCGCGGTCGGAAATCGCGGTGCGCATCCTTCGTTTCGGCGAGCAGTTGCCCGAGGAGGCGTTCTGGGACCGCTTGCTTGCCGCCGCGGTCGGCCTGCGTCGCGAACTGCTCGGCCTCGACGACCAGACCAACGCCTATCGCCTCGTCCATGCCGAGGCGGACGGCCTGAGCGGGATGGTGATCGACCGCTTTGACGACGTGCTCAGCGCCGAAGTATTCAGCCTCGCGATATGGCAGCGGGCGGAGGCGATCCTCCAGCGATGCGCGGCGCTGGTGGAAGCCCGGCACACCGTCATTCAGCCGGCGCCGCAGATTCTCGCCCAGGAAGGCTTCGATCCGGCGCCGAAGCTGTCCGGCGGCGCGCCGCGGGAAGTGGTCATCCGCGAGTTCGGAACCCGCTTCAAAGTGCGGTTTGACGAAGGACACAAGACCGGATTCTTCTGCGATCAGCGAGACAACCGCCGGATGCTGGCCGGCTTCTGTCGCGGGCGGTCCGTGCTCGACCTCTGCTGCTATACCGGCGGCTTCGCCGTGCAGGCGAAGAAGCTTGGCGAGGCGGCGGAGGTCGTGGGCGTCGATCTCGACGAGGCCCCGCTCAAGCTCGCCCGCGAGAACGCCGACCTCAACCAGGTCCGCATCCGCTTCGTGCAGTCGGACGTCTTTCCCTTCATGCGCGACATGCTGCGTCACGGGCGGCAGTTCGACGTCGTGGTTCTCGACCCGCCGAAGCTCATTCGCTCGCGGGCCGAATTGGAGGAGGGGACGCGAAAGCACTTCGACATGAACCGCCTGGCGATGCAGTTGGTGCGTCCCGGCGGGATTCTTCTTAGTTGCACGTGCGCGGGACTTCTCGATTGGGAATCTTTTTTGAAGGTGCTGCACTCGGCGGCCCGACAGGCGGGGGACCCGCTGCCGGGATATGAGCAGGAAGACTTCCCCCGCCGCGGTCCCCGGCCGATGCAAATTCTGGCCAAGACCGGCGCCGCGATGGATCACCCCCTCGGCGCCGCCGCTCCGGAAACGGAGTATCTCCGCGCCGTCTGGATGCGGTTGGGATAA
>JAHWKS010000844.1 GCA_019347795.1 Planctomycetota bacterium
ATTCTCAACTTCGGGCTGGGACAAGGGCTCTTGGCGTGGATCGTCTCCAAGGACCAAGACCGGCCCCTGGTGACGGCGGCGGGCAGATGCGCGGTGATGGCGTGCGTGGACGTGCTGCTCAGCCGGGGGCTGATCGGCGCGGGGCTGAGCAGCGATCCGCGCACCGGCGGCGTGGCTACTTCTGCGGGATCGCGTTGTCCGGCCTGGCCTGTCTGATGCTGGTTTTGTCGATCCTGCCGGCGCGGATGATCGAGCGCCTCCGCCGGACGCGGCTGGGCGGTCCGATCGCGTGGTTCGTGGTACGCCCCCGATTGGCTCTTCCACCGCGCCGGTTAAGCAGAAGATGGTAGTGGGAGATACTAACCCCGGTACTCGGGTTTTCGCTGGTCTGCGCCTTTGGGCGACTCGCCTCCGCGGTTTTTGCCGCCCCCTTGTCCACTCTGCAATTCCTCGGCGGCCTGCTGGACGGCGCGCTTGGCGGCTTCGTCCTCCCCAACGCCTTGCCGTTGAAGCTTCTCCTTGATCTGGGATGCCCTGCGGCGCTCTTTATCGCTAATTTTGTTGGGATCGAATTCCTGGGCCATGATACTTTTCCTTTCTTGCTCGAAGTGATCGCTACCTGCAAAAACAGTCGCAATGTTTATGCCGTCCGTGCAGTCCGTGCAGAAGTTCCGCTTCGCGGCTTCTCGGGAACCTGGTATTCTTCATGCTTGGGCAAGCGGTCTTTTTCGTTTCTTATGCGTTTCGCTGCGGTGATGGCTCGATTCTTCTATTTTGATCTCGGGAATGTGCTGGTGAGGTTCGACCATGAGTTGGCGTGCCGGCAGATGGCGGAGGCGGCCGGCGTGGCGGTGGATGTCGTGCGCCGGGTCGTCTTCGATGAGGGGATGCAGTGGCGGTACGAACGGGGGGAGATCACCTGCCGCCAGTTTTATGACCACTTCTGCCAGCAGACGAAGACATGCGCCGATTACGACCGCGTGCACCACGCCGCCAGTGCAATCTTCGAGCTGAACGCGCCGGTGGCGCCGCTGGTGGCGGGCATGGCGGCCGCGGGGCATCGGCTGGGAGTGCTCTCCAACACCTGCGCCGCCCACTGGAAGTATTGCCTGCCGCGATACTCGCTGCTGCGGCTGTTCGACGTGTTCGCCCTCAGCTTCGAGATCGGCTCAATGAAGCCCGACCCCGCAACCTACCGCGACGCGGCCACGCTCGCCGGCGCGGCGCCCGAGGAAATCTTCTTCACCGACGATCGTTCCGAGAACGTGGAAGCCGCCCGGGCCGCGGGCTACGACGCCGTCCTCTTCACGACCGCCCCCGCGCTGGCCGCCGACCTCCGCCGCCGCGGCGTCGAGTTTAACTACTGAGGTCTTGAACTGGTCGCTTGCAGAGTCTGTCCCGGCGCCTCTTGGGCCAGCTTCTGGGCGGCGAGGCTTCGTAGCTCGACTAACGGCAGGAGTTGTTCTGCCGCGTGCGGGTCGCCGTTTTGGATCTGGTCCAGAATCCGCGTCACGTCACTCATGGCGGTAATTGTACTACGATGCTGCGGCTGTTTCGATTTGCCGGCCTCTTTTTAGCGCCGACTTCTCGCTGACCATGACTCCGCCGCAAGCGGCGGGATGGAAGGAGCGACCGGGTGGCGCCGTGTAGCTGACCCGTCATCTTCCCGGCGGGGCAAGCCCGCCGGTGGTCGCTAATCACCGGACGTCAATTTTGCCGGGTTGCGGTCGATTGCCCAGGCCGCCGTCGGGGACTACGATTGCTCTTTACAGCAGTCCGTCCTCTGGGAGGATTTCGACGATGATCATGGCTCGCATTCTGTCCGCCGCGCTCCTTCTCTTTCTCTTGCCCGCGGCGCTGTTCGCGCAGGATGCGCCGGCGCGCGAGGAGCTGAGAGCCGGCATCATCGGGCTGGATACTTCCCATGCGATCGCCTTCACCAAGATGCTGAACGCCGACAAGCCGGCGGCGGCGCTGGCGGGCTGTCGCATCGTGGCGGCGTATCCCCAAGGGAGTCCGGACATCGAGTCCAGCGTCAGCCGCGTCCCCGGATACACGCAGCAGGTGCGGGAGATGGGGGTCGAGATCGTCGATTCGATCGACGAGCTGCTCCAGCAGGTGGACGTGGTGTTCCTGGAAACCAACGACGGCCGGCCGCACCTGGAGCAGGCCCTGCCCGTGCTGCGAGCGGGTAAGCCGATGTTCATCGACAAGCCGGTGGCCGGCTCTTTGGCCGACGCCGTGGCGATCTACGAAGCGGCCGAGAAGCACGATGCGCCGGTGTTCAGCTCCTCCTCGCTCCGCTTCGCCCCCGGCGCCCAGGCGCTGCGGGGCGGCGCCGCCGGACGGGTCTTAGGGGCCGACGTGTATAGCCCCTGCTCGCTGGAGAAGACGCATCCCGATCTCTTCTGGTACGGGATTCACGGGGTCGAGGCGCTGTTCACGGTGATGAAAACGGGCTGCCGCAGCGTGTCGCGGGTCAGCTCGGACGACTTCGACGTCGTGACCGGCAAGTGGGACGACGGGCGGATCGGCGTCTTCCGCGGCATCCGCGCCGGCAAGAGCGGGTACGGAGGTCTCGTGTTCGGCGAAAAGGCGATCCAGGACATCGGGCCCTTCGGCGGCTACGAGCCGCTCTTGGTGGAGATCGTCAACTTCTTCCGCACGCACAAGCCGCCGGTCAGCGCGGAGGAGACGCTGGAGGTCTACGCCTTCATGGAGGCGGCCGACGAAAGCAAGCGCCGCGGCGGCAAGCCGGTCGAGATCGCAGAAATCATGGCCAAGGCCCGCCGGGTCGCCGCACAGCGGCTGGCAGCGCTGGGCGAGTAGAGATCACACAACCAGTCAACGGGATTCTTGCAGATGCATATTCGTGGGTATCGCGCTGTCGCCGCGGCCATTGCGATTCTGCTGGTCGCCACCGCCGGCTGGGCGTGGGTGGATGAGTGGAAGAGCGGCATCCAATGGCCGGAGCCGCCGGTGGTCGATCCCGGCCCGCCCGGCGCGGCGCCTTCCGACGCCGTCGTGCTCTTCGACGGGACGGATCTCTCGCGGTTCGAGAACGGCGAGAAATGGGAGATCAAGGACGGCTACGCCATCGCGCGCGAGAGCGGCATTCCGGAGGAGCAGATCCGCGCCGCGACCTACGCGA
>JAHWKS010000052.1 GCA_019347795.1 Planctomycetota bacterium
ACGATCGGCCTGTACGATCGCGGCGACCAACTGCTGGCCGAGCATGAGCGGGCTGTTTGGCTGTTTTCCCGCGACCCCTTCGTCAACCGCCGCGAGTGGCTGAAGGACTTAAAGATCGCGCTATACGATCCGGAAGGCGCCACGCAGAAAGTTTTCGACGAGGCCGAGATCCCCTACAACGCCCCGCGGACGACCGCCGCCTTGGGCGAGGTCGAGGACGGCGTGGCGATCATCGGCGAAGGCGTCTCGTTCGGTTCGCGACGCGGGCTGGCGGAGACGTTGGCGAACCTGGCCGCGCGGGGCGTCCCGGTGATTTGCCTGGCGCCGGCTGACGGAGAGATCCCGTTCCCCGGAGGCGAAGAGCAGCCGCTGGCGGAAAGCGTCGAACTCCGGCGCAGTGATGTGATTAAGGAGTTCGATAAACGGCTCGACGCCGACCATTGGCCGCCGGCGGGTCAGGTCGTGAAGTCGGGCCTGACCGTCGCCGGCCGGCGCGGCGGGGTGACGCTGGAAGTCGGCGATTCGCCCATCGCCTGGCCCTGGCTCCGCGCCAGCTACGCAGGCGGGAAGCAGGAGATCATCTGCGGGTTCGGCGTCATCGAAGCCTGGGACGCCGCGCCGACGCCGCGATTCCTGCTGGCCGAGATCCTCAAGCAATTGACGGATGAAGAAACCAAAACCGACCCTCTCAATCCTTCTGAGGAGAACTAAGACGATGCGCACGTTTTTCCTTTGCCTGGCGATGCTGTCGGCGTTCGCTCTCCCGGCCGCAAGCCTCAGCGCCGATGATGTCTATCCCACCGCGATCTTCGCCTTTCAGGAGCGCGGCAGCGATGTGAAGGGGCTGGGGGCGCAAGTGGCGGACCTGCTCTTCGCGGGCCTGGTGGTGAATCCCAACATGTATCTCGTGGATCGCGAGGAAATGCAGAAGATCCTCCAGGAGCAGGAGCTGAACGTCTCGGGAGCGGTGAACGCGGCTGAGGCGGTGCAGGTGGGGCAACTGACCGGCGCCAAGCTGATCGTGGCCGGCTCGGTGCTGCAAAGCGGCGACAATCTCTACCTGGTGGCCAAGGTGATCGGGACCGAAACCACCCGCGTCGTCGGCGCCAGCGTGAAGGGCGGGGCCGATGACGAACTGGACGCGCTTGCGATGCAGCTCGCCGAGGCGGTGGCGGAAGCGATCGAGAAGAACGCCGAAAAGCTGATCGCCAAGCCGGAGTCGCGGGACGACCGCATCGCCGCCTTGAAGGAGCAGTTGGGCGAGGGGAAGCGGCCGGCGGTGCGCATCTCGATCGACGAGCGTCACGTGGGGCAGGCGACAGTCGACCCCGCCGCGGAAACCGAGATGATGGTGATCTGCAAGGAGCTGGACTTCGACGTGATCGATCCCAAGGAAGGGGACCGCCGCGACGCAGACGTGCACATCGTCGGCGAGGGCTTCAGCGAGTTCACCGCCCGTGTCGGGAACCTGGCCCCGGTCAAGGCGCGGCTGGAGGTCAAGGCCCTGGACGCCAAGACCGGCAAGGTCCTGGCGGTGGACCGGCAGACATCCGTCGCGGTCGATCTCAACGAGCAAATCGCCGGCAAGAGCGCGCTCCAGGAGGCCTCCGCGGAGATCGCCCAGCGCCTGCTGCCGAAATTGGTGAAGCAAGAGAACGGCGACCAATGACCGCCGCAGCCAGCGCTGCGGCTCCACATAACACGGGCGATCGTATGAGCTGCGTACGCAAGGTTCTGTTGTTTCTGCTGTTCGCCCTGGCGTTGTTCCCCACCGGCGCGGCGCCGGCCGCGGAGGAAAGCGTTCGTCTTCGCCGGTGGGCGATCGTTGCGGACGAGCCGCTCCAGGCGAGCGGTTTCGCCGACCTGCTGACGACGAAGCTGACGACCCAGCAGGAAATTCAACTTGTCGAGCGAGATCTTCTGGCGGAGGTGATTCAGGAACAAGAACTCTCGGCCTTTTTGGGGTCCGAGCAGGTCGGTCGTCGGTTGAAGTTGGGCAGCGTGCTCCAGGCGGACGCGCTGGTCTTCTTGACCATGATCCAGCGCGAGGAGAGCCGTTTCGTTCGCCTGGTGATTTCCGATACGAGCTACGGCGCCCGGCTCCGGACCGAGATTTTCGCCTACGAGCGTGAGAAACTTGAGGCCCTGGCCGATCGCTGCGTGGAGGCGGCCCGGGAGACGCGAAGCCGCTTCGCCGGCGGAATCCGGCGTCTGATCGGGGCGCCTTCGTTCCTTTCGCAGAACCTCACGCACGAGTACGACTCCTGGCAGGCCGGGTTCGCCGGGCTGTTGCAGCAGGCCCTCATGCAGGCGCCGGGCGCGGCGGTGGTCGAGATCGACGAGGCCCGCTCCATTCAGCGGGAGTTGACCCTGGGCGGCGGCCAGCGCGTCGATCGCGTCTGGCCGCTGTTCGTCGAAGGCGAATACCAGAGTGCCTCCACCGCGGCCGCCCCCACCGTGCAACTGACCGTCCGCCTGGTCGACGGCGAGGGCGCCAAGCGGACCGTCCACCGCAGCGGTTTGACGCTTGACAAAGCGGTCGATTGGATCACGGGAGAGCTTCCCGGCTTGCTGCTGGAAACGATCGAGGCCGGCGACGCAAAGCCGCTCGATAAAGCGCAACAGTTCGCTCGGCTGGCGGCCCGTGCCGACGTGTTTTCTCAAGCGGGCGCCTGGCGCGAAGCGACATCGCTGCGGGAAACGGCCCTGCTCCTTCAGCCGGACGACGTCGATCAGCGTCTGGGCCTCATCGGCGATTACCGTCATTGGACGTGGGAGGCGTGGCCGGCGTCGTTCCCTTACAAACGGAAGGCGACGAACTCTCCCAGTGACTTTCCGCCGTTTGACCCGCTCGGCGCGCTTCGCTACCTGAGTCGACGCATTGAAGCGCTGATCGTGGGGCGGGCGGTCAATCCTCGTGAAGCCGATATGCTGATGAGCATCTGCTGGGAGGAGGCGATGCGAATCTGGATCCCCAACGCCGAAGATCCGGCACAGGTTCGCCGGGAGAATGAGCGGGTCTTTTGGCGCATGGCGTCCGAGTTTCCGCATCTCGATCCCGCGATTCGCGGCGGCGGTCTTCATCCTGCCGTGGCGCGAGGGTTTCCCCGCGTTCGTCTTCGCCCGGCCGACGTTCGCCCTTGGACTCCGCAGTGGCAGGAGGAAGTCTGGCGCCGCCATGCTTGTGAGTTCCTGCTGATCCACGCCCGCAGGCGCCACGGCGTCAGCATGGACAGGAACGGCCGGGCCGCAAGCCATCCAACCGGCTACGACGATTCGCGCACCCTGGAGGATCTGGCCCGTTTCTTTGACGAGGTTCCTCCCGCGAAGCAGCCGTTATCGTTCATGATTGGGTATGCGGCGGGAAGCGGCTATCCCGGCTTGATCTACCTGATTCAGAGAGGCCGGTATTCGGCCGAGGATCTGGCCGCGTTCTACGGGCAATTGAAGGACGCCGGCGGTCCGCTGCACGAAGCGTACGCGCGGATGGGACAACTGGCGCTGCGGGCCTACCTCGACCACGGACCGCCGCTGGACGCCGCGGCGCTGGCGGAGACGAAGGACCTGATCGCACTGTTCGAGGAGCGCGGCAAGTGGACCGCCGACAGTCGGGCCATGCAGCCGCTGGCGGCATTGCGGTCCCGCATCGAGGGCGCCTTACAGGGGGCGCCGCCCAAAGGTCATTCCCTGCCGCCGAATATCATTCCTGAACCGGTGGAGCACGCACGGATTCGCTTTCAGCCGCTGAAGTCGCCGCTTATCGCCCGTTGGATGCACGTGCTCGATTGCGGCGGCTTCGACGTGATGTGGTCGGAATTCGCCGTCTACGCGATGCGCGAGAAGGGCCGCGTCGAGCGACTCTTTGAAGAGTCCGACATCTATGACCGGATCCTGGATCTTTCCTTCGACGGCCGGTACGTGTGGATCGCCATGCAGCGGTCGGGCGTCCACGTGGTTTCCCTGGAAGGGCGCCGCGTTGCATCTCTGCAAGCCGGCGAGGAGCTGCCGCCTTATGATCGTTTGATCGAGACGCACGCATTGGGCGTCGGGCGCTGTCTGGCCGTGGGTTGCTTCGGGCGAGAAAGCCGCGCCTGGATCGCGGCCATCGAGTTGCCCGACGCGCCGGACCGGTCCGCCCCCGACGCAGGCGCTGAGCCTCGCGTCCGCGTCATTCAGCAGGCGACGAAGGCGGCTGGAGGGGAGGACGATCCGGCCGACGAGGTATTCGACGTCGCCTGGCTGTTGGAATACGCCCCGGCCGATCGGCCGGAAGAGAAAGTTTTGCTGGTCGGCCGCCGGGCTCGACCAGGACCGGAGCAAAAGTTGGGGCGGCGGCCGCTGGCGGTCGATTTGACGACGCTCGAAGTTTCCGTTTGGCCGGCTCGCCTGCCGGCGGCGAAACACGGAGCTTCGCAAGTCGTGGACGCACAAGGCAAGGTTCTCCATGTCGGACATGTCGGACACGGCCTTATCGAAGTGCTCGCTCCGCGCGGCGGTCCGGCGACGCGGCGCTCGTGGGAGCGTTTCCCGTTGCTCGAGATTCCGGGCAACGATCTTCGCGAGCTGATCCTACTGCGAACGGATCTGCTGAAGGTTCAGGGACGGTGGTACAATCCCGGGCCTTGGTGGCGGAAAATCGATTTGACGACGCCGGAAGTGGAGCCGCTCCACGGCGCTCCCCTTCCCCTTCGCCACCGCTACCAGTGCTTTGGCGTTTCTGCCCACTACGGCCCGGTCGCTTGGAACGTGCACGACCGCGTGCACCAAGTGCTGATCGATCCTCCGGCGGACCGCGCTCCCGATCCCGCGCAGGAGTACTTTTTCGTTCCGGAGGATCGACGAGCCGGACATCGTGCGGCCGTCGAAAGCATCCGGCGAGCGGGCGGATTCGTGGATTCCGTGTACGGGATGCGGGTCGATGACCTGCAACTTCCCGGCGCCCTTTCTCCCCGCGCGCGGGATAGCCGCAGTCCGAACGAATGGCAACGGCAGTGGCGCACCATCGTGCACCTTCCCGCGACGTGGAAGGGAGGGCGTCTCGCCGAGCTCCACGACCTCTATGGTTTGTATGCGCTTTACTCCGTCCGGGCGCCCGTGACGAACGACGATCTGGCGGAGCTGCGGGGGTTGAACGACTTGGAGCTCCTGTGGCTTGTGGAAACGGAAGCCACGAACGCGGGCCTGTCGCACTTGCGCGGTTTGCCGGGGCTGGTCGACTTGCGTCTGGAAAGCACCGCGGGGGCAATCGGATTCAGCGACCAGGGCCTGGAACATCTGCGCCCGCTGTCAAAACTGGCGCGCCTGTCGCTTTACGGCCCCGGTTTCGCCGATGCGGGGCTGCCGCGCCTGAAAGAACTGGACTCGCTCCAGTTCCTCACGCTCTACGACACCGCCCACACCCCCGAAGCGCTGGACGCCCTCAAGAGAAGTTTCACCGATCGATCGTTCCACTGGAGGGTTGAATGAGGCGGCCTGGAAAAAGAAGGACGAATAGCATGTTGCGTTGGACTAGGGCGGCGCTCGTCGCCGCGACGGTTCTGCCGGTCTGCGGCGCGGCGGCGGAGGAGAAGGATCGCGCGCTTCGCCGCTGGGCGATCGTCGCCGACAAGCCGATTCAGGAGGACGGCCTGCCCGACCTGTTGACGGCGCGGCTGGCCGGAGCGCCGGGAGTCGAGCTGGTCGAGCGGGATCAATTGCTCCTGGCGACTCGCGAGCTGGAGCTAACTTCGCTCAGCGCGGGCGCCGGCGCCGGCGAGCGATTGAAACTCGGACGGCTGCTGAACGCTGACGGATTGCTGTTGCTTTCGAAGGAGGAGGCGGAGGGCAAACCGCTCCTCAAGATCGTCATGAGCGACTGCCGGTACGGCGCGCGGTTGAGCGTCGATATGCTTCCCTACGACCCGGTGCAAATCGCCGACGCCGTCCCGCGCGTGGAAGCGCTCTTCGCGCGGGTTCGGGAGCGATTCGCCGACGGCATTCAACAACTGGTCGGCGTGCCGCACTTTGTTTCGCGAAGCCTGACGCACGACTACGACAATCTGCAAGCCGGCTACGCCTATCTCGTGGAAGCCGCGCTCACGGCGCATCCCGGCGTGTCGGTGATCGAAACGGAGGAGGCCCGCGCCATCAGCCGGGAGTTGGCGCTGACGCCGGACGAGCAGCAGCGGCGGAATGCGCTGGTGCTGCTCGAGGCGGAGTACCTCGTTCGCCGCGCCGGCGTGGACGATCCGCCGCAGGTGGAGCTCACGCTGCGAACGCGGTCGGGGGGCGAGGTGCGCGAGTTGCCGCCGCGCGTCTTCTCGCTCGAGGAGGCCGCCGGTTACCTGTCTCGCGAGTTTCCTGCGTCGCTGCTGGAGTCGTCTCCCGAAGACGCCAAGCCGGCCGACACGGCGGAGCAATTCGACTGGCTCGTCGAGCGGGCCGACGCCTTCACGCAGTTGGGCCAGTGGCGCCATTCCACCGGCCTCCGCGAAGCGGCGCTGTTGCTCCGTCCCAACGACATCGAGCAGCGAAAGACGCTTATCCAGGATTATTTGCGGATCGCGACGCGGCGCCCGCACGACGTGCCGCTGGAGGACCGCAAGCCCGGGAACACCAACCTCGAGCGGGCCGTGCGGGAGCGGGTCGAGGCATATCTGGCGGCGCTCGGCCACTTCGAACGCCTGATACGCAACGGCCGGATTTCCACCGATGAGGCGGTCCAGCGTTTTCGCGATCTGCGGGCGTATCACTTAATTCGGGCCATGCCTAATCACATTTCGACCGTCGATGGCGTTTACTGGCGGGCGGGGCAGGAATGGCTCGTGCTGGCCGAGGAGGCGGAGGAGCGGTTTCTCACCGACGTTTACCCGCACGTGATCGCGATGGCGCCCGACGATGAACGGCGGAAGCGGGCGCTGCTCAATGCCTGGCAGGGACCGCTCATCGAGGCCGCGCTGCACCGCGTGGACCGCACCTACCGCACCCGCGAAGACCTGGAGTTCCTGGAGCGGATCCTTACCCAAGTCGTGCCGGACGGGCTGGAGATTCCCTTCCCGCTCAGCCAGGCGAACAGCCTCGTCGAGCATCAGCCGCCCGTCCCGCTGCCGCCCGAGGCGATCACGGCGGAAGACTGGCGGGCGTTTCTCGAGCGGCTGGCCGCTTCGGAGCATCGGGTGGCCGCGGTTTTCGCCCGGTGCTGCATGGCTCGCGAGCAGTGGGAGGACCGCAGCCGCACGCTGGAAGAGTCCCGGCAATTGCTCGCCGAGCTGGAGTCGGCGCTGCGGGCGTACCAAGTGCTGGGAGATGCCGGCGGCTCGTATCGCTCGCGCAAAGACGAATGGATGTATGGGCGAACACGCGATGCGCGGGATTACCTTGCGCGCGAGATCGCGAAGGCGGAGAATCCCCTTCCGGCGAAAGTCGCCACGGCCCGGCCTGCGGGCGCAATGCGGCTTCCGCGGCGGGAGAACGATCTTGATAACGCGACGGGCAGGCTCGCCTTCCATCCCTTGGATATTCACGTCAAAGGCGCGGACGGCAAGACGCAGCCGCTGAAGAGCCAGCGGTGGCGAACTTACGGAGGATGGGGAGCGCTCAGCGACGTCACAGCCTGCGGCGACGGCCTAGACGTCTGGTGGAACGCCGGCGCCCTCTACGCGATGCGCGAAGCGGGCGTCTTGGAGAATATCGCCGCCGACCCGCAGCCGATTTTCACGGACGTGAAATGGGACGGCCGACGCATCTGGGTCGCCACGCGCCGGGCCGGACTATGGGTGATCGATCCCGAGACGCTCCAAGTCGTCGCCAAAATCGGAGAGACGGACGGTCTGCCCCCCAGCGACTACATGCTCATGGTGCATCCGCTCGGTCCGGGCCGCGTTTGCGCCATCGGTTCGTTCGGCGAGCACAAGCGGGCGTGGTGCGCGGCGGCGTCGTGGACCGGCGGCGGCGCCGCGGGGGTCAAGGTGTTCCACGAGGCGACGCACGTCCCTTCGGTCGAGCCTCCCCGCGATCTGCCGCCTTCGGAGAGCGATATTCACACGGTCTTCCAGCCGGCCTGGCTCCACGAGTACGATGCTGGCGATGACCGCCGCTACCTGCTGGTGGGAAGGCACGCGCCGACGCTGGAAGCCCGGATGCGGCCGCTGTTGATCGACCTGGAGACGCTCGCGGTCCACTCGTTCGGCCAGGAGCTGTACCACGCGGATCATCGCTATTCCACATCGTACTACAGCCGCGACGGCCACCTGCTGGAGGCCAGCGAGTTTCACATCATCCATCGACCGCCTCCGGACCAGACGTTCGCGGGCGGGGAATCGTGGCGTCACCTGTGCCGAGACGCCAATCGGGCTGGGCTGATCAACAAGCAGATCCTCCTCCATGACGGCTGGCTTTATGTGCCGGGAAGCTGCTGGCATCGGCTGCATCCGGAGACGTTCGAGGCGGAGATGCTCGTGCCCGGCCGCCTGCCGAACGAGTATGCGATGCGCCGGTTCAGCGTTTCGGCGCACTACGGGCTCTTGGCGTGGGGCGGCACGTCCGGCGCCGCCGCCGGGACGTACTTACAGGTGACCGTGGACGAACCGCCCGCGGGCCAAGCCCCGGCCGCTACACCGGAATCGCCGGCGCGCTAGTCGCTCCCGCACGAGTGGAGATTCACACAATGCGTTTCCTCGTCGCTCTCTGCCTATGTCTCGCGCTGGCCAGCAGCGCGTCGGCGGAAACGCCTCGGTGGGCGATTGTCGCAGGGGATGCTCCCGCGGCCCGCAGCCTGGCCGACCTGGCGACCGCGGAACTGTCGCAGTGGGACGACGTGCAGCTCGTCGAGCGCGAGGAGATCGATCGCGTATTGGCGGAGCTGAAGCTCGCCCCCGCCGGTCTCATCGCCGATGACCGCGCGATCGAACTGGGTCGGCTGGCGTCGGCCCACGTGGTGATCCTGATCGAATCGCTCGACAAGCTCGCTCCACCACAGTTTCGGGCCCGGGCGATGGAGGTTCGCACCGGAGTGCGTCTCTTGGACGTGCTGATGCCGACCGCCTCGCTGGAGGAGGAAGTCGCGGCGCTCGGTGAGGAGCTGCAGTCGGCCAAGAAGAAGTGGGCCATTCCCAAAGACAAGCGGCGCTATGCTGCGTTCCTCGGGGTGCAAAATGAGGAGCCGGGGGATGCGCTTACGCCGCAGGCCGCGGCGCTGACGGCGCTGTTGGAGCATGATCTGCGGCTGGCGCCCGGCGTGCTGCTGCTGGAGCGGGAGCAGCTTCACCGCCTGCGACGGGAGGAGCAACTGACGGGCGCCGAGGTGGAGCTGTGCTCCGCCGCCGTGCTCGTTGAGGCGGGTCTGCGGCGCGACGAATCGGGGCAGGGCTTCGCCGTCACGCTGCGGCTTGTGTCGCTAACCGGTGACGAGCTCCGCAGCGAGCGGTTTATTGTCGCCGAAAGCGGCCTCTCCGCAGTGCGAACCGAGCTTGTGCAGTGTTGCGAACGGCTCCTGAAGCTCGACTCCCCGCCGGCGTCGCACGGCCGGGAAGACCTCGCCCGCGAGGCGGAGATATTCGCGCGGCGGAGCCACTGGCTGGAATGGAACGATCGTCCCGAGGAGGCGGCCGCCCTGGCCGAAGCGGCATTGGGGCTCAATCCGATCCGCGAGAATTATGCGCAGGCCTTTCGAGCCTACGATCGCGCGTGGAGACGAGATGATGCATCGCTGAACATGACCATTAGAATCCACGACGCCGTAGCGAAGAAGCAGCGGCAGTTGGAGTTGCTTGAGAACATGCTGCGCACCGCGCGGCGGATGCACGAGTTGGACTGGGAGCAGTTGCGATCGACGACGACGTCGATCGGACCGCAGTCGCTCGGGAGCAACGGCAATCCGTTTTATCCCCATACGCCGCGGCTCTGGACGGACCCGGCGCCGCCCGAGTTGGAGCGGCTGCGCCAGGAAATTGACGCGATGCGGCTGGAGAAGTTTCGCCTGCTGCGGTCGGCGCGTCCCTGGAGCAATCGCGCGTTGATCAAACTGCTGCTCGAACGTCTGGAGCTGTCGCATTATTTCGCTGAATCTCCCGAGGAGGTTCACCGGCAAACGATCGACTGGCAGCGAGAGTTGGACGCCGTCTTCGCTGCGACGGATCAACAGATCGAAGAGAAAGGAAAGCAATCCAATTCTTCGGGAAGCCAAAACCATTTGTCCTGTCTACGGGGCGAGAACGTGGCGGCCCTGCTGCGGCAGCGTCGCCTGGTAGGCGACCTCAGCTCCGCCGACGACGAGCCGCGCACCTGGACCGCCGAGGAGCTGGCGCCGCTGTGGTCGGAGCTGTCGCGCCACGAGCGCCTGGACGTGCGGGCCGTCGGCTTTGCGGGATTGGCGGACCTGCCCGGCGAGCGCGGCATTGCGGCTGCCGAATCGCTCGTGGCGTGCCTGGAGAAGATCCCCTTTGAGCAGGATCTGGGATTTCCTCCCGATGTCTACCGACTGGACGACCTCGCGGCGCGGCGTCTCATCGGCACGGACAAATTGGCGGCGTTGATCGAACAACGGCTGACGGAGGCGGAGCGGCGTCAGGACCCGCGGGTCCTCTGGGCCCGGCTGCCGCGCATCGCGCAGTTGGTTTGGGCGGCCCGTCGGCCGCCAAGCCAGGTCGATCGACAGCAATGCGAGTCGTGGGCGCGGCGGGCGATCCAGTTGCTCGACAAAGCGACTCCCACAAACGAGGCCCAGAAACGTGCGATTGGGGCGCAACGGTCGACCCTGATCACTTCCTTCGTTCCCAGCAATGCGCCGTTGCCAGCGGACCTTCGCCCGCTGCCGCCCGGCTTGTGGAGAAAATACGAGGCGAAGCCGCTGAATCTCGAATTCCCGATTGAGTTTAACAATATTCAGTTGGGAGGAGTCCACCTTGATCCGGCGTCGTCGGACGAGGGAGGCGAACCTCAGTTGCTGGTGTTCTTCCCTCGCGGAGAACGCGTGTGGATCGGGCGTGCGGCCGCCAGCGGCGGCAAAGTGCAGGAGATCGGCGAGGCGCCGTACAACCTCCGCGGGCAAAACTTTGCGCAACGCATCACCGCCGCCCTCGGCGACGGCGCAATCTTCCTCAACACCGGCGCGCCGGGACTGGCGGTAGTTCGCCCGGGAAGCGTCAAGGCATATGGCGCCGCGGAGGGCTTTCCCGGCAATCGCCTGGTGGACATGCAGTGGCTCGATGGCGCGCTGTATCTGAGTGTGTCCAACGGGCTAGCCCGGTTCGATCCGCAAAAAGAAACGTTCACGACGTTGGCCTCCAGCCTTTCCGTCGATGGTCCGGGACCGCTGGATGGCGGCACAACCTATCAGATCACCGATCTGCTGACCGAACCGGACCGGGGGGCGATCTATTTGACGGTGCAGGGCGGTCCCGAGCGATGCGGCGTTTGGAGACATGAGCCGAAAGGCAATCGCTGGACTCGCATCTATGCCTCTCAATCGCAGCTGTATCTTTCGCCCCTTTGGCGAGCGAAAGACAAGGTTCGATTCATTACCGAATTCGGTTGGCGAGAGATTGACGCGGCGACCGGCGACGTCGAGACGCTCGCCGGGTATCGGCCTTTCAAACGCGGCGCCGTAATGCAATTCGCAAGACGCTATGCTCAAGTAGGCGACCACGTCATCGGGCTGAACGGCCGGCTCTACGCGCCCAACGGCGAAGTGTGGGCCTACCCGCTTAAGAATCGCTCATGGTGGTGGAGCGTGATGCCGGCGCCTGGGGGGTTCATCGCGCACGCCCAGACCGACGAACTGATTCACTTCCAACGTCGCTCACAATAGCGCCGATTCGCGGCACGGGGGTTGCGGCGTCTTTGGATGGTTTGCTTCGTTTGCCGATGAGGGCGACCATGAAGACGATCAATCCGGCGACGGGAGAGCCCCTTCGCGAGTACCAGTTTGCCGCGGACGGGGAGATCGAAGAGAAGCTGCAGGCGGCCGAGAAGGCCTTTCGCCAGTGGCGGGAGGTTTCTGTTGGGCGGCGGGTCGAGCGGATGCGGGCTGCGGCGAATGTGCTCCGTGACCGTGCGCCCGAGTTCGCGCGGCTGATGACCGAGGAGATGGGGAAGCCGATCGGCGAAGCTGGGTCGGAGATCGAGAAGTGCGCCTGGGTCTGCGACTATTACGCCGAGCACGGCGAGGAGTTTCTCGGCCATCGTACCGTCGAGACCGACGCCTCCCGCAGTTACGTTCGCTACGACCCGATCGGTCCCGTGCTGGCGATCATGCCGTGGAACTTTCCGTTTTGGCAAGTCTTTCGCTTCGCCGCCCCGGCGCTCACCGCGGGCAATGTGGGGGTGCTGAAACACGCCTCCAACGTGCCGGGGTGCGCTGTGGCGATCGAGGAGGTGTTCCGCGAGGCCGGGTTCCCTGCCGGGGCGCTGGCGGCCCTGTTGGTGGAGACCGAGAAGATCGAAGGCGTGATCGCGCATCCCGTCATCCGCGCCGTGACGCTCACCGGGAGCGAACGCGCCGGCCGGGCCGTCGGCCAGCAAGCGGGCGGGAACCTCAAGAAAACTGTGCTGGAGTTGGGCGGGTCCGACCCGTTCATCGTCCTGGCCGACGTGAACGCGGCGGAAGTCGCACAGCGGGCGGTGAAAGGGCGGACCATCAACAGCGGGCAAAGCTGCATCGCCGCCAAGCGGTTCCTCGTGGAAGAGCCGATCGCCGACGAGTTTCTGGAGGCTTTCCTCGCCGCGACGAAGAAGCTCAAGATCGGCGATCCGCTC
>JAHWKS010000053.1 GCA_019347795.1 Planctomycetota bacterium
AGCTGCGGCAGACGATGCTGGAGTACGTCGTCGGTTTTTTTCGCCAGGTCTACGATAAGCACGGCTCGGAGTCGATCGTGCTGATGCTCTGGGACCTGGAGAAGCAGCGATACCGCATCCACGTCCCCCAGCAAACGGCCACCGTGTGGGAGAGCGCCTCCGGCTCTCGCTCGGCGATGGACGTGGTCTACGACGTGCCGACCGATCTGCCTCCCAAGCATATCATCGCGATGTCGATCCACTGCCACGGCGACCACGCGGCCTACAGCTCCTGGACCGACGAGTCGGATGAGAAATACCGCGACGGCATTCACGCGGTGGTGGGCCGCATCGACCGCCGCAAGCCCGACTTCCACCAGGCGTTGGCGGTGGATCGCGAGCGGTTTGATCTCGATTTCGACGACGTATTCGAGGGCTTCGACCGCCCCCGCCGCGACATCCCCAGCCGGTGGATGGAGCAACTCGCGGTGAAGGTGAAACGGCCTTATTGGATGAGCAGCGCGGAGAATTACAACAACACGAAGAAATACGGCGGCTACTACGGCGGATACCGCGGCCTGTGAGGGGAATTGAAAATCGCGATTTGAAATCCGCGATTTGCAATTCCTCCTCGACTTCTAATCCCGAGGAGAATTCCACAATGGCGACGACTGTCAAAAAACGCAAATCCAAGAAGCCGGCCGCCAACGGCAAGCCGCGCAAACCGGCCCGCGCCAAGCGCTCGCCCAAGCCGAATCAGGGGGAGTTGGCTTGTCAACTGGCGGCGGGGGCGCGGATCAAGATCATCGGCCTGGGGGGCATCGGCTGCATTGTGCTGGAGTTCCTGGGCCGCTATCTCAAAAGCCAGCGGCAACTCGCGGGGGTGCGCCTGGTGCTGGTGGACGGCGACAACTTCGAGCCGGCCAACGATCAGCGTATGTTCTTCCAGACGCTGGGGAACAAGGCGGAAGTGAAGGCGACCGAAACGCTCAAGGCGCTGGCGCCCTGCGGCGTGTCGATCGTCCCCGTCGGCAAGTACGTCCGCGCGGACAACATCCGTGCCCTGATCAAGCCGGGCGATCACGTGCTCTTGTGCGTGGACAACCACCCCACGCGGCGGCTGGTGTCCGAGCATTGCGAGAAGCTCAAAGAAGTCGCCCTCTTCAGCGGCGGCAACGAAGGGGTCGATCCGCCCCACGAGCGCGGCGTCTACGGCAACGTCCAGATTCACATCCGCAAGAACCGCCGGGACGTCACCGCGCCGATCACGGAGTTCCATCCCGAGATCGCCCAGGCGAAAGGCGATCTTCCCGGCGGCCCCAACTGCAACGAGCTGGCGGTCTCCACGCCGCAGATCCTGTTCGCGAACCTGGCGGTCGCCAGCGCCATGTGCTCGGCCTTCTTCGCCTACGCCACCGGCAACCTCCACTACCAAGAGGTGAAGCTCGATATCCTCGAAAACCGCCTCCTCCCCCAACTCCCGCTCCCCAAGGACACGGTCGTCCCGCAGATGGCGGCGAGGAAGTAATGCTGGAGTCCACGCTTTAGCGTGTCTTCCGCAGCCCAAGGCTCGACTCGAACCGAAAACGCCTCGTATCGCGGCTATGGCCGGCGGTTCGAGGCGTTTTTTTGCGCCGCGATTGGCTTTATCATTGTCGCGCCGTTTGACTTTCCTCGCAGTTGGTGTAATAATTACACTAACTAGCAACGAACGAGGAGGGCGCCATGAACACGCTGCCGCACCTGTATCGCCATTCGCTGGCGCTGTTGACCGACCTCTATCAACTGACCATGGCCAATGCCTATTGGAAGGAGGGGCTGGCGGAGCGGGAGGCGGCGTTTCATCTGATCTTTCGCCGCTGCCCCTTCGGCGGCGAGTATGCGATCGCCTGCGGGCTGAGCTACGCCGCGGACTTCATCGAAAACTTCCGCTTCGACGAAGGCGATGTCGCGTACCTCGCGTCGCTCTGCGGCGTTGGCAATCGGCCGCTCTTTGAGCCGGCGTTTCTCGATTACTTGCGGGACTTCCGCATCCGCTGCGAGATCGACGCTGTCCCGGAGGGAACCGCCGTCTTCGCCCATGAGCCGCTGGTGCGGGTGGTCGGGCCGCTCCTGGAGTGCCAGCTCCTGGAGACGCCGCTCTTGAACATGATCAACTTCCAGACGCTCATCGCGACCAAAGCCGCGCGGGTCTGCCGGGCCGCGGAGGGGGAGCCGGTATTGGAGTTCGGCCTGCGAAGGTCGCAGGGCATCGACGGCGGCGTGTCCGCCAGCCGGGCGGCTTACATCGGCGGATGCGCCGCGACCTCGAATGTCCTGGCGGGAAAGCTGTTCGACATTCCCGTGAAAGGCACCCACGCCCATAGCTGGGTGATGGCCTTCGACGAGGAGCAAGAGGCCTTCGACACGTACGCCCGGGCGATGCCGCACAACTCGCTGTTCCTGGTGGACACCTACGACACGCTCAGCGGCGTCCGCCGCGCCGTGCAGGCGGGACGGCTGCTGCGCGAGGCGGGGCACGAGATGCTCGGCATCCGTCTCGACTCAGGCGACCTCGCCGCACTCAGCATCGAAGCCCGCAAGATTCTCGATGAAGGCGGCTTCCCCGACGCCTCGATCGTCGCCAGCGGCGATCTCGACGAGTACGAAATTCTGGAAGCCAAACGTCGCGGCGCCAGGATCGACACCTGGGGCGTGGGGACCCGCCTGGCCACCGCCTGGGAGCAGCCCGCGCTGGGAGGCGTGTACAAGCTGGCGGCGATCAAGCAGGACAGCCAGTGGCGCCACCGCGTGAAACTATCCGACTCTCCCATCAAAGTCTCCGACCCGGGCATCCTCCAGGTCCGCCGATACGCCAACCGCGGCCGGTTCGTCGGGGACGCAATCTACGATGAGGCGATGGGAATCAGCGAGCAACCGACGCTCGCCGCACTCACCGGAGATCAGAAGATCAAACTTCCCGCCGCCGATTCGCAGGAGGACCTGCTCGCGCCGATCTTTCGCGACGGCGAGCGGAACTATGAAACCCCCTCGGCGAAAGCCGCCCGCGAGCGGACATCGCAACAACTCGCGGCGCTGGACGAAAGCGTCACCCGACTCGCCGATCCACAGCCGTACGTGGTCGGCCTGGAGCAAGACCTTCACGATCTGAAAGCAAAGCTAATGCGCGAGGCTCGCGAGAAAGCTTGATTCGCGTCTCCGGCGTGGCTACGCGCGGTAGCGGCGAATTGCGGAGGTGGCGCCGCGGCGGGAGAGGACGCGGGCCACGCCGGCGGCGGCGCCCACGGCGGCCGCCCAGATCATGGCGTCGGTCCAGTTCACGTCGTCAGCCATCGGATTCAGCGGAGGCGCCGTTCCCCGCCACTGCTTCCATGCCGCCCGCAGCGCTCGCCGCGTAAGGACGCCTGCCGCGACGGCGGCCGCCGTCACCAGAATGCTCTCCTGCGGCGTCGCCGCCAGGCCTTGATCGTCCGACGTTGAATCTCGCCATGTCGAGAGTTTGTCGGTCACCATCGTCGAAAGTTCCACAAGCACACCTTCGTTTCGAGCAGATGCGTTAGAAAACCCCCGACAGGACCGCACATCGCGCGCCGAGCGGTTATTATGTCGGCATGAACCCGAATATTCTTTGGATTTGCACCGATCAGCAGCGGTACGACACGATCGCGGCGTTGGGAAACCCGCACATCCGCACGCCGCACATCGACGGCCTGGTGCGGGAGGGCGTCGCCTGCACGCGCGCCGTTTGCCAGAGCACCGTTTGCTCGCCCAGCCGGGGGTCGTTTCTCACGGGGCGATACCCGCGGACCACCGGATTGCGGCAGAACGGGCAAACGCTGCCGGCGCGGGAGCGGCTCATCACGCGAATCCTTGCCGATCACGGCTATACGTGCGGACTGGCGGGGAAGCTGCATCTCTCTTCATGCGCCGGCGGGCGGGTCGAGCCGCGGCAGGATGACGGCTACACGGTGTTCGATTGGTCGCATCATCCGCAGCCCGACTGGCCGGAGAACGCCTACACGCAATGGCTCGCGAAGAAAGGCCGGCGATGGGAGGACCTGTACGGCGGATCGATCACGCCGTACGTGGAGCGCGGCGTTCCGGCGGAGTTTCACCAGACGACGTGGTGCGCGGAGATGGCGGTCGAGTTCATCCGCCATTATCGCGGCCGTCCGTGGCTGTTCAACTTGAACTGCTTCGATCCGCACCATCCGTTTGATCCGCCGCCGGAGTATCTGGCGAAGTATGATGCCGCCGACATGCCGCTCCCGGTGCGCCGGCCGGGCGAATGGGAGGAGAAGACCTCCTACCAAAGGCTCGACCACGAGTTCGCCCACAATAATCCGAAGGCGTATCACGTGGCGGCGATGACCGATGACGACCATCGCCAAGTGCGGGCGGCGTACTATGCGATGGTCGAGCTGATCGACGACCAGGTCGGCCGGATCCTCGCCGCCTTGGACGAGACGGGGCAGCGGGAGCAGACGCTGGTGATCTTCATGTCGGACCACGGCGAGATGCTGGGCGACCACGGGATTTACTTGAAGGGGCCGCACTTCTACGAAGCGGCGGTGCGCGTGCCGCTGGTGCTTCGCTGGCCGGGCCGCATCGCCGAGGATGTGCGGATTGACGGTTTGGTTGAGCTGGTCGATCTGGTCCCCACGCTGCTGGAAGCGGCGGAGCTGCCGATCCCCGAGGGGGTCCAAGGCCGGTCGCTCTTGCCGCTATTAACCGGCGACGCCGATCGTTCGCATCACCGCGACTATGTCTACTGCGAGTACTACAACGCCTGGACGCACCCGCGCTCGTACGGCACGATGATGCGCACGCCGGACAAGAAGAACGCCGTCTATCACGGCGTGGAGGAAGGGGAGCTGTACGACCTCGCCGCCGACCCCGACGAGTTCGAAAACCTCTGGATGAGCCGCGAGCACGCCGCGATCCGCGAGCGGCTGCTCAAGCAGGCCTTTGACGCCAGCGTGTTCACGATGGACCCGCTGCCCAAGAGGCTGGGCCCGTTCTGAGCAGCCTCGCCACCCGTGCGAAAATTGGCGCTTGAAGTAGCAGGCTTGGCGTCTGCTCCGCTATTGCGGCTCTTCCACTTCATGCACCACGACCACGTTGTGGGCGCTTTCCACCAGGGCGCTGCCGGTGACGAAAACGACGCGATCGCCGGCGCGGAGGCAGCCGTCCCGAATGCCCCATTGATCAATGAAGCGACGCAGCTCCGGCGGGTCATGGGCGGGGGCGTCGGGCAGCGGCGTGATCCCCCAGAACAGGCACATCCTGCGGAGCGTGGCCGGCGAGTCGCTGATCGCCAGCGTGGGGATGAAGTCCCGCTGCTTCGCCTTCACCCGGGCCGTGGCGCCGCTGCGGGTGACGACCACCACCAGGCTCGCAAAAAGCTGCGAAGCGATCCGCGCCGCCCCATATACCACCGCCGACGTGATCGGGTGCACGCCCGACACGGCCGCCACCGGAGGCGGCTGCGGCGGGGCGTCCCGCAGCAGTTGCTCGGTCTTGAGCAGGATGCGGTTCATCATCCGCACCGTCTCGCGGGGATAGCGCCCGACGGCGGTCTCGCCCGAGAGCATGCAGGCGTCGGCGCCGTCGAGGATCGCGTTGGCCACGTCGGTCGCCTCGGCCCGGGTGGGACGCTTCGCCTCGATCATGCTCTCCAGCATCTGCGTGGCGACAATCACCGGCTTCTGGAGTTTCGTGCACGCGGCGATGATCCGCTTCTGGGCCGCCGGCGTCTCGGCCACGTCGATCTCAACCCCCAGATCGCCGCGGGCGACCATCACCCCGTCGGAGATGTGCACAATCTCATCCAGCCGATCCAGGGCCTCGGGCTTCTCGATCTTCGCGATCACAAGCGCGTCCGAGCCGGCGTCGCGGAGGAGCGACTTGAGGTCCGACAAATCGTCGGGCGAGCGGACGAAGCTCAGGCTGACGAAGTCGGCCTCCGTCTCCGCCGCCCAGCGGGCGTTGTCGCGGTCGGCGTCGGTGAGTGCGGGAGTGCTCAGCTTCACCCCAGGGAGGTTGATCCCCTTACGGCTGCGGATCTCCCCCGCCGCCTCGACCCGGCAGACCGCCGCGTCCGCGGTTTTGGCGACGACTTTCATTCCCACGGCGCCGTCGGCCAGCAGCACGCGATCCCCTTTGTCCAGCTCATCGATCAACTGCGGATAGGTGCTCGTCAGCTCGTATCGCCCGGCGGGGGAGTCGCCGCGGATGAAGCGGAACTCGGCGCCCTCCTCGCACTCCATCGGGTCCTGAAACAGCTCGCCCAGGCGAATCTTCGGTCCCGCCAGATCGACCAGGATTCCTACCGGCCGGCCGACGTCCTGGCTTGCCTCGCGGATGTCGCTCACCGCCTGCTGATGCTCGGCGCGGTCACCGTGGGCGGTGTTGATACGGAACACATCGACGCCGGCGGCGATCAGCTCCGCGAGCATCGTGGCCCCGCGGCTGGCCGGCCCCACGGTGGCCACGATCTTGGTTCGGGCGCGTTGCGACAGCGGCTCGGCGGGCATGGCTCAATCGCTCAAGGCGCCTGGAAGCGGTGCTTCGGATGACGCACCGTGAGGACGGGGCAACTCGCGGTGCGAACCACGTTCTCCGCGACGCTGCCCAGAATCATGTGGGCCAGGGCCGTCCGGCCGTGTGTGCCCATGACGATCATTCCCATCTCCTGCTGGCGGGCGTAGCGGACGATTTCGACAATCGCGTCGCCCTTGAGCACGACGAACTCCGCCCGCAGCCGCGTCCGCTCCTGCGGGTCGAAGAGCGACTCCATCTGCAGCGTGGCCTTGGCGGCGTATTCGTCCCGGTAGCTTTGATCCGTCGTTTCCGCATTGAGGATCGGATCGTCCTCGACGTGGGCGACGTGCAGCGAGGCGCCGAGCGAAACGGCCAGCTCCTTCGCATACGCAAGGGCCGCCTCGGATGTCTCGCTGAAGTCCATCGCCACGAGAATCTTGTCGATCTTCATGGTGTTTGAGTTCGGCGAATCCGGTCGTACGCGTCGTGTGGGTTATACCGCCAAAGTCATCCGCACGCCAGTGGCGGCCGGCCGGCGATGACGCATGACTGGCGGCTGTGAGGTATGCTCCCCATGGGGAATGAATCACCGATACGGGAGCCGAAGCTATGTGGGATGGACGACGTCAACGGATCGTGCTGGACCGCGTGCAGTGGGTGCTCGTGGTGCGGGTCTTTTCGTACTGGCTGTATTGCCTGTTGGCGGCGTCGCTGATCGCCTGCTGCTGGATCGCCTGGATGGACGCTCCGGCGTCGTCGGGCGATTTGATGCTGAGCGTCTTCCGCCGGTTCGGCCTGGTCTTCGCCGCCACCGCAGCGGTGATGCCGCTGGTGCTGTTCGACGTGCTGCGGCTGAGCCATCGCTTTGCCGGCCCGATGTTTCGCCTCCGCCAGGCGCTGCGACAGGCGGCCGAAGGAGAGAACACGCCGCCGCTCCACTTCCGCGACGACGACTTCTGGCGCGACGTGGCCGAAGATTTCAACCGCGCCTTCGCTCATCGCATGAGCCAGCCGGGTGAACCAGCCGCGACCCGGGAGTCAGCGTCCCGCGGCTGAGGCGCCTTGCAGCAACTCCGGCCAGAGCGAGTCGCTTACCAGCAGTCCGTCGCGGGTGAGAAGCAATCGATCGCCGGCGCGCGCCAGCAGCCGCCACTCGAGAAAACGCTCGATCGCCTCGCCGGCCAGTTCCTCGGCGGAATGTGCCGTGTCTCGCTGAAACTCGCGGAGCGAGACCCCCTCGATTCTCCGCAGGCCCAGCACGAGCTTCTCGCGGGCTTGCTCCTCGGGCGAGAGCGTCTCGCTCTCGGCCACGGGGGACTGCCCGGCCTCGATGCGGCGGCGCCAGGTGAACGTGCTGCGATGGTTCGCGGAGCGGGTGTCGCCGACGTAGCGGGCGGCGCCGGGACCGACGGCCCAGTACCGGCCGCCGCTCCAGTAGACCTCGTTGTGCCGGCACCGATGCCCCGGCCGGGCGAAGTTGGACACTTCGTAATGCTCCAAGCCCGCCGACGTGAGCGTGTCGATGGCCGACTCGTACATCGCCCGCTCCGCGTCTTCCTCGACCGACGCCAGTTCGCCCCGCAGCCGGCGTCCCCAAAACGTCGTGCCGAGCTCGTACGTCAGGCCATACGTCGAGAGATGATCCGGCTGCAGCTCCAGCGCTGCGGTCAAGTCGCGTCGCCATCCTTCAAGCGTTTCCCCGGGCGCCCCGAAGATCAAGTCGAGCGAGAGCGAGGCAAAGCGCGGCCGGCAGATCGCAACAGCGCGGCGAATATGCTCGTCCTCATGGTCCCGCTCCAGGCGCCGCAGCTTCTCCGAATCGAAGGACTGGGCGCCGAGGCTGATGCGGGTCACGCCGAACTCCGCCAGCACGTCCGCTTTTGTTTCGTCAATGTCGCCGGGGTTCGCCTCGACCGACCATTCGCAATCTCCCCTTGGCGGAAACCATCGCCGCACCGCCGACAGCAACCGCCGCAACTGGGGGCCGCTCAGATGCGTCGGCGTCCCGCCGCCCAGAAAGAGCGTCTCGACCGCCGCCGGCTCGCCCAGGGACGCCATCTCCCGCTCGATCGCGTCCAGGTAGGCTTCGATCAGATCATCCCGCCCCGCCACAACCGTGAAGTTGCAGTACCCGCACCGATGCCGGCAGAAGGGGACGTGCACATACGCCGCCCGCGGCGTCGGCGCCTGTACTTCGCGGGTGTGCCGGCTGTGCATGAGTGAAGGGGATTTCGATCGCATTTCGCCGCTTCGGCCTCAACTGCTGGCGCTGCGATAGCTCACGAGCGCGCGGTTGAAGATTCGGCGCGAGACGAGCACGCTTCCCGCGGTTGCAAAAACCGCGAAGCCCGCCAGCGGCCACTCCCACCACAGCCGCGGCTCGAGCGGCTTGGCCAATATCCGCGCCGGCACGTTCACCACGACCAGCACCGGCACAATATACGTGAACAGCACCCGCAGCGAGCCGCCCACCGCGCCGCTGTAAATCTCCATCGGATAGCGGGAGAAGTTCGTGATGTAAAACCAGAAGTTATACAGCGACTGGTTCCTTCCCAACCAAATGCTGGTGGCCGCCAGCACGATCATCAGGCTATAGAGGATCACGGCCCCGCACCCGAGATAGAAGATGTACAGCACGACCATCAGCGGCGTCAGCGCCAGCGGATCCGTCGCGCGGGTCACCAGGCGCGACAGACTGTACACCAGCAGCGCCAGTCCCAGCACGAAGTTCGCCAACGACGACCAATCCACCTTGTGAAAGGAAATCAAGAACTGCGTATCGATCGGCTTCAAAAGCGCGAAGTCGAGTCCGCCCGTGCGGATCAGCTCACTGAACTCTTCCGCGTTAGGCATGAAGAACGCTTGCACCAGGCTGTTCACCAGCCAGGTGGTGGCGAGAAACACAAAAAACTCATACTGTCCCCACCCGGTTCCTTCGCCGATCTGGTTCGTGTATTGAAACACGAGCAGATAAAAGCCCAGGTTCATCGCCGTCCACGACATGGACGAGATGCACTCGATGAGAAAGTTCACGCGGAACGTCATGTCGCGGATCAAGCTGTTCCGCGCAAACGTCCCGAAGACACGAAGGTAAGACAACGGGTCGTGCATGGCTGTGTCCTACCATGCCCGCCGGCGGCGCGGCAAGGCGCATGCCCGCGATCGCTCCCTCACGCTGGCGCCGGATTACGCCACGCTCGCTTTGCGCTTCTCGATGCGGCGGAGGAAAACGGCCATGATGCGGCGGTAGAGCTCCTCTTTGAGGATCGAGTCTTCGCAGCCCGCGTCGAGGTTCGGGTTCTCGTTCACCTCGATCACGTAGTAGGCGCCGCCGGACTCCTTCACATCCACCCCGTAGAGGCCGTCTCCCACGAGGTTTGCGGCTTTGAGAGCGGCCGCCACCGCCTTTCGCGGCGCCAGCTCCACCGGCACGGTCTCGAACCGGCCGTAGCGGCTGTTGTGGTCGGCCGCGTCCTGGCGGATGATCTGCCAGTGCTTGGGCGCCATGAAATACTTGCACGCATACAGCGGCTGCCGGTCGAGAATGCCGATCCGCCAGTCGAACGTCGTCGGCAGAAATGCCTGAGCCACGACCAGGTCCGACTCCTCAAAGTAGCGGGCCAGACAGGAGGCCAGTTCCTCAGAATCTTCGACCTTCGCCACGCCTTGCGAGAAGGAGCTGTCGGGCTTCTTCAGCACGCAGGGGAATCCCAGCTCGTCGGCAATCGTCGCGGCGTTGTCTTTGTGCACCACAAGCGTCTTCGGCGCCGGGACCTTGCTCCGCTGGAGCATCTCGGCCAGGTAGACCTTGTTCGTGCAGCGGACGATCGACTGCGGATCGTCGATCACCACCAGCCCCTCGCTGACGGCCCGGCGAGAGAAGCGATACGTGTAGCGGTTGACGAACGTGGTGTCGCGAATGAAGAGGCCGTCAAACTCGCCGAGCCGGCCGTAATCGTCGCGGGTGATCAGCTCCGCGCTCATCTCCATCGACTCGGCGGCCTTGATGAATTTCTTCAGGGCCTTGGGATCGGACGGCGGATACGGATCCTCGGGATTGTGGAGGATCGCCAGGTCAAACCGCGCCCGCACTTTCTTACGGACCCCGGAGCGACGGCCGGCGAAGTGCTCCGTGGCCGCCTGGATGACGAAGGGCCAGTGCGTCTCCGGCACCTCGTTGGCGGCGATGGCGCCGAGCCTTCGCAGCGTCCAGCCGTCTTTCTCCCGGGCGAAATTCGCCCGCAAGAGCGGGGCCTGGAACTGGTTGAACAGCCGTAGGCTGAGCCGCTCGTATCGCTTCGCAAGATTCCGGCCGAAGTAAATGCTAAGCGTGAAGCGGTCGGACTTAATCGGCGCCAGGCTATGTTGGATCAGATCATCCAGATCGTCGGACACCAGCCGCACGATCGCCTGCGTCTTGAGGTCCTGGATGGCCGTGATGCTCGGCTGCGGCTTGTGCCCCCGGGCCTCCGCCAATAGCGAAACGTAATAGCCGGTCGTCTGATAGCGGTACGAGCGGCAGAGATTGAAGAGCTTGACTCCCCGCATCTCGCTGTAGGCGGGGTTGGTGAGATACGCCCGCGCGTCCACCACCTCCACGTTCTCGATCGGCGCCGGCCAGTCTTTGGGATTGTTGGTGACAATCAGAATCGGCATTCCGGTCCCCAAAAATGCTAAGCGGGCGTGGGTGGAGTCGGCTCGCCGGGGGCGGGGAGCTTCTCGCTTTCCGAAGCCGAGAGGGCGCCGCGCCGCCGAGCCTCCTTTCCCGGCTCGATAATCAACAAATTGGCGTCATAGGTCAAGACGCCCAGCATGATCGCGCACACGAGCCGGGCCAGCGGCACCTCGTAATAGTGGGCTTGACCGCCAGGGTTCGGCAGATATGGATCGGCCACCAGCACGCGGCGATGCTTCTTGTCGTAGCCGCTCAAGACGACGAAGTGGCCCGTCGGATAGCCGCGGACGTCGTCCGGCTCGCAGGTCGGGCCGATCTCGCGGGCGGCGCCGTAGAGATAGGTCGAGCTCAGCCCCGCCAAAACCGGGACGCCGCGCTTGAGGAAGCGACGGATGAGGCCCGAGGTCAAATCCTCCATCGCGATCTCGCCCCCCTCGCTGAGAAAATCGATGTACGCCCGGCCGGCGCGGTGCAATCGCAGCGAATCTTTCGCGGCCATTTGGGCGTGCAATTTCTCGATCAGCGGCGGCTTCGCAACGCGGAACCACGTCGGGTCGAACACCGCGAGGTTGTACGTGTAGATCGTGGCCTTGTAACCGCGGGCCAATGCGTGCCGGCCGAGCAGGACCGCCAGCGTGCCGCCTTCCTCCAGTTGCGGCGTTTCCCGAATGACCGTCTCCAGCGGCATCTCATCGCGGTAGTAACGATAAACCGCGTGCAGACACGTTGGTCCGCAGGTGACGTTGTCCGGTTGGCGGAGGATATCGAGCTCGAACAGCTTCCACACGTGCGTGCAGCGAGAAGAGAAAGAAGGAAGAGGGAGGTCGGGCAGTCGTCCAGCAATTCTAAACCCCAGAACGCCCGGCGCCAGAGCCGGCGCCCAAAGTCCGCGGCCTCTCTAGCTTTGGCGGAGCAGGCAGCTTAGAATTCCCTTTGACCGATGGGCCAAGCGGAGGAGGCGCCGCGGGGAGCGCTGGTCAACCCGCCCCGGCAAGAAGACGGCGGCCATCGTACGTGTTCCCTTTTGCAAGCGGCAGGAGATGATCCGGTTTTCGTTGCGCGTGCTGGACGGCGCTGACCGAGGGCGCGTCTACGATGACCTCGCGCCCCCCATCACCCTGGGGCGCGAGGAGGGGAACACGATCCAGCTTAACGACGAGCGGGTCAGCCGATATCACGTCAAGATTCAGGAAGACCACGACAAGCTGGTCCTCACCGACCTGGAGAGCACCAACGGCACCAAGGTCAACGGCGAAGACGTGCAGCTCCGCATCCTTCGCTACGGCGATATGATCGCCCTCGGCCGGTCGGTGCTGCTGTTCGGCAATCGCGACCAGATCGCCTCCCGGCTGGCCGAGCTGCGGGGAGAGCCGGCGGGGGACCTGACGCGGCATCCGGGCGAATCGAAGGTCGGCTCATCCCGCTCCTCGGCGCCGCTCGATTTCGAATTGAGCTGGAGCCATCGCGAAGACATCCAATCGACGATGCACATCCTGGAGCCGCCGCAGTAGTCGCAACGGG
>JAHWKS010000845.1 GCA_019347795.1 Planctomycetota bacterium
AGATGGAGGCGCGGATGCCGCCGACGCTGCGGTGGCCTTTGAGGGCGGTCAGGCCGCGCGCTTCGGCGCCGGCGAGGAATTTTTTCTCGGCCGCCTCGTCGGGGAGGCGGAAGGTGACGTTCATCAGCGACCGCGACTCCCGCTGGGCGTGGCCGCGATAGAAGCCGTCGCTGCCGTCCAGCACGTCGTAGAGCAGCTTCGACTTCTCGCGGTTCCGCTGCAGCATCTTGTCCAGGCCGCCGACGTCATTGAGGAGCCATTCGCACACGAGGTTGAGCACGTAGACGGCGAAGGTGGGCGGGGTGTTGTAGAGCGAGTTCTCCTCGGCGTGGTTCTTGTAGCTCAGGTAGCCGGGGAGGTCTTCGCGGCTGCGCTCCAGGAGGTCTTCGCGGATGATGACCACGGTGACGCCCGCGGGTCCGGCGTTCTTCTGGGCGCAGGCGTAGAGCAGGCCGTAGCGGTCCATCGGCAGCGGACGGCAGAGGAAGTCGCTCGAGGCGTCGCACACCAGCGGCGCGCCGGCGGCGTCCGGCTCATCGAGGAACTGCACCCCTTCGATCGTCTCGTTCGAGGTGAAGTGGACGTAGGCGGCCTGCGGATTGATCTTCAACTCGGCCGCGGGCGGCAAGCGGTCGTAGTTGTGCGGCTTGCCGTCCCAGGCGATTTCGACCTTGCCTTCCTTCACCGCCTCCTCGCGGGCCTTCTGGCCCCAGGAGCCGGTGAGAAGGTATTGGGCCGGCGCCGACTGCCCCCGGAGCAGGTTCATGGGGACCATCGAGAACTGCAGCCGCGATCCGCCTTGGAGGAACAGCACCTGGTAACTCTTGGGCAGCTTGAGCAGCGCCCTGAGGTTGCTGTTGGCGGACTCCAGGATATCGACGAAGACCTTCCCGCGATGGCTGATCTCCAGCACGCTGGCGCCGACGCCCGGCAGCGCGAGCATTTCGTCCTGAATCCGCTCCAACACCGGCGTGGGAAGCACCGCCGGTCCGGGCGAAAAGTTGTACACGCGGTCAGCAGCCGTCGTAGCCATAAATCGAAGGAGAAAGAGGGAAAGTGGGCGAGGTTTCCGAACCGTTGGCCCTGATTTTAGAGCGTGTCGCGGAGTCTGAGAAGGTCGGGAGGTGTGGTAGTGACGGATGCCGAAGGCGTTCTACACCACAGCCCAGGGTCGCGCAGCGCACCCTGGGTTCACGGATGCGAATCATCTCGGCAACCCTGAGAGGGTTGAACAAGGCGGGATCGGCGGTACGTGTGCAACCCCTTCAGGGTTGCGATTCATTAGGTGGACGCTGGCGTTCCCGGGATGCGCTGCGCGACCCCGGGCTGTGTTTTGTGTAACGCCTTCGGCGTAAGGACCGCCTCAGCTTCCAAGTCCGGCGGCGCGGGGAGGAGCGAGAGGCCGACGAGGATGGCGATCACGGCGATTACCAGCACCGCCAGGTTGCGAACGACGCGGCCGCCTGTGTTCTCCAGCGTGATCGGGCGGCTCATTACCAGGCCGCAGACGCCGCCGGCGATCAGGCCGCCGACGTGAGCCGAAAGGTCGATGAAGGGGATCGCCAGGCCGATGAAGAGGTTGAAGATGATGAAGGCCCCGAGGCTGCTGCGAATGCTTTGGAGGATTTGCATCGGCACGGTGTCGCGCCGCAACAGCAGGAAGCCGCCCAAGGCGCCGATCACGCCGAATACCGCACCCGAGGCCCCGGCGCCGACCGACTGCGGATGCCAGTTCAGGCTCACCACCGCCGCCATCAGTCCCGAGAAAAGGTAGAGAATCAGAAAGCCGACGTTGCCCACAAGCCGCTCGACCAGTTTCCCGGCATCCCAGAGCACCCACATGTTGAAGCCGAGGTGGATGAGTCCGAAGTGGAGGAACATCGAGGCGCCCAGCCGCCACCACTCGCCCCCCAGCGTCTTGGGACCGAAGTTGGCGCCCCAGGGGAGGACCTCCAGCGCCGTGGGACGGATCGGATCGACGCCGCTCGTGGCCATCGCCAGAAAGACGAGCACGTTGATCGCCACGATGAGCGGCGTGATGAACACGCGGGGCGTCTGAGCGAAGAGGGCCGTCCGAAACTCGACCATGGAGCGGCGATGCGCCGCCGCGTCTTCCCTCGCCCCGCCGTGCAGCGGCGACCGGCACACGGGACAGAACCCTTCCGCCGTCGGCGTCACCTCGGTTCCGCAATAAGGACATCGAATCATCCGTGGATTATACCCGATGACGGCGAAGGGTCGGGGACATAAACTGCATCCGAGCACAATTGATCGTTTTGACGTTGCGCAACCTGGTGCGCCAAGGCGACAAGATGACGGGAACTAGCCGGCGGTCGTCGTCTCAATGGTGGATCGCGGTCCCTTCCACGAAGCGGTGGCCGTGGCGGGGGAAAAGATGGCGGCTGATGGGGGCGAAGCCGTCGTCCTCTTCGAAGTACATGTAATGCGTGATGCGGATCATCCGCTGATCGATCCAGACCATGTTGAAAGAATTCTTCTCCCGCTCCCGCACCCGGCCGCGGCGCGACGTGGTGGTGCCGCACTGCACGATGATGATGCCCCGCTCGCGATGCTTGCCGGGATAGATGTCGAGCGAGTTGCCGACGTAAGCCCGGTGCAGGTGCCCTCCCAGGATCAGCTCGACGTCCAGATCGAGGAAGCGATTCATGGCCCGCTTCGCTTTGGGCATCACCTGGCCTCCTTCGTAGTCGGGCGCCGGGGCGAAGTGGTGGTGAGAGACGATAATCCGCACGTGGTCCTCGGGGACGTCGCGAAACGCCTCCGTGCAGAAGTCGAGCTGGTGGGAGTCGATCCGGCCGTTGATGATCGCCTGCCGCGGCGCCACGGAGTTGAGCGAGACGATCACCGCCCCCTCGATCCGCTCGACGTAGTCCAATTCCCGATGGATAATCTCGCGGTAAAGATCGTAGGGATTGAACAGCCGCTCCTTCACGCGGTACAGCGCGACGTCGTGGTTGCCCGGCGTGACGATGAGGGGGACGTCCGGCAGCCGGTCGAGAAACGCCCGGGCCTCTTGGAACTGCTCGCGCTTGGCCCGTTGCGTGAAGTCGCCGCTGGCGACGATCACATTCGGCTCGAGCGTCGGGGCGATCCGCAGAAGGGCCTCGCCCACCTTCGGGA
>JAHWKS010000054.1 GCA_019347795.1 Planctomycetota bacterium
GGTGGTCGATCCCGGTTGGCCGGCCGTGTTCGGGCCGTCGCCGGAGGACGCGGCCCGCCCCCGCACGGCGCTGGCCGACTGGATGACGAGTCCTTCGAACCCGCTCACCGCGCGGGTGTGGGTGAATCGGATTTGGCAGTGGCGCTTCGGGCGAGGATTGGTCGAGACGAGTGGAGACTTCGGGGCCCAGGGAGCGCAGCCGACGCATCCGGAATTGCTGGATTACCTCGCTTCCGAACTCATCGACAGCGGGTGGAGCACATGGCGGATCCATCGCTTGATCCTGAACTCGGCGACCTATCGCCAGTCCAGCCGGTATTCTGCCGAGAACGCCGCCATCGATCCGGAGAATGCTCTGCTCTGGCGGTGGACGCCGCGGCGGCTGGAAGCGGAGGCGATACGCGATTCGGTGCTCGTCGTTTCCGGGAAACTCGACGCGCGGCGCGGCGGGCCGAGCGTGGACGCCGACTCCCATCGCCGCGGGATTTACCTGAAGCAGCGTCGCGACGACCTGCCGCATCAGCAACTGCTCTTCGACAGCGCCACGGGCGTCGTGAGCTGTTCGCGCCGCCGGGTTTCTACGACTGCATTGCAACCGCTTTGGGGGATGAACAGCGAGTTCATGCAGAGGGCCGCCGAGAAGTTCGCCGGCCGCGCCGGCGGCGTAGAGCAAGCCATCGAAATCGCCTACGGCCGGCGCCCGGCGCCCGATGAGGTTCGGCGCCTGGAGGCGCTCGCTTCCGAGCTGGGACTGAAGAGCGCATGCCTGGCGATTCTCAACTCAAGCGAGTTTTTGTACCTGCCGTAAGTCGCGCCGCAGAGCGTGGAGCAAGATGCATCGAATCACTCGTCGCAAATTCGCCCTGGGCTGCGGGCTCGGCGCCGGCTCGCTGGCCCTTCAGTCGCTGTTGGCCGAGAAGCCGAGGCGCGCGAATCTGCCGCGCCTCATCATCCCCCGACCGCCCAGAGCGTCATTTTCTTGTTCATGTCCGGCGGGCCGAGCCAGGTCGACACGTTCGACCCCAAGCCCGAGCTGGCCAGACTCGCGGGAAGCGATGTGCCCGAGTCGATCGCCGGCAATGTCCCAAAGATCAAGCGGGCGGGGCTGAAGAACCTCATGGCCTCTCCCTGGGAGTTCCAGCAGCACGGCGAGAGCGGAATTCCCATCTCGTCGCTGCTGCCGAGCACCGCGAAGCTCGCCGATGAATTGTGCATTCTGCGAACAATGACGCATCGCAACCCGGTGCACGGCCCCGGAGAGTGCGTGGCGCTCACGGGGACGGGAGCGGGCGACCGCCCCAGTCTGGGTGCGTGGTCGGTGTACGGGCTGGGGAGCGAGACGCGCCAGCTTCCCGCCTTCATCGCGATGAACCTGCACACCGACGGCATGCAGCACCCGCAAGCCGCCGGATGGGGCGCTGGGTTTCTTCCGTCCCGCTTGCAGGGAACCGTGGTCGATCCGGTAAAGGGGATTCAGAACGTTCAGCCGCCGCCGGGCGTTACTGAACGTCAGCGTCGTCGCGAGATCGACGCAATTCAAGTCCTCAACCGCCGCTTCCTCGAGTCCGTCGGACCGCACAGCGAGTTGGAAGCCCGCATTCGCAGCTATGAGATGGCGTTCCAGATGCAGACGGCCGCCCCGGAGCTGTTCGACATTTCCGCCGAGTCCGCGGAGACGGTGCGGCTGTACGGTCTGGATGAAACGGCCACCAGCAACGTCGGCCGCGCATTGTTGCTGGGCCGGCGGATGGCGGAGCGCGGCGTCCGCTTCATTCAGATCCGCGTCGGCGGATGGGATGCCCATGGGAACATTAAGGGCAACCATGAGCGGATGGCGGCCCGCACGGACAAGCCGGTGGCGGCCCTCTTGGAGGACCTGCGGCGCCGGGGGCTCTTGAACTCGACGCTCGTGGTGTGGGGCGGCGAGTTCGGACGCACGCCCACCATGGAAGGACGCGGCAAGGGACGCGATCACTCGCCGGCCGCCTACACCGTCTGGCTGGCGGGGGGAGGCGTCGCCGGCGGACGGATCATCGGAGAGACGGACCCGATCGGCTACACCGTCGCCGATCGGCCGATCACGCCGCAAGACCTGCACGCGACGATCCTCCATGCGCTGGGGATCGACGCGACGCGCCTGACCTTTGACCACCACGGCCTGGTGGAGTCGCCGCTGGGCGTGATCGGCGGAGCGCCGGTGCGAGAGGCGTTTGGCTAATCGGCAGCGTCGATTGCACGGGCCGAGCCGGATGCGAGCTGTTCCGCCTCGTCGGCCGGTTGGTGGTCGAGCGACTCGGCCACGGTCCGGTCGAGGGTCGGCGTCATGCGGTCGAGGAAGAACCCGGGCCAGAGGCCGATCCAGAACACGAGCACCGCCAGCGGCGCGAGGGCGGACACCTCTCGCCACGAGAGGTCCGCGGCGGGGTGATGATCGCCCCCGTGGTGCGGCTCCTTCACCGGACCGAAGAACACCCGCTGCACGAGCCACAGCATGTACCACGCCCCCAGCACGACGCCGAACACCGCCAGCACCGCAATCGTCAGGTACTGCGCCGACCACGCCTCGGGCGCCGTCCACGCGGCTTGGAACATGCCCAGCAGGATCGGGAACTCGCCGGCAAAGCCGTTCAGCCCGGGCAGGCCGATGCTGGAGAACGTGAACAGAAGGAAGAAGAACGCCAGCCACGGCGTCCGCCGCGCGAGGCCGCCGAAGGCGCGGATCTCGCGGGTGTGGTAACGCTCGTAGAGCATTCCCACCAGCGCGAAGAGGGCGCCGGTCGAGATGCCGTGATTCACCATCTGCAAAGTCCCCCCCAAGACGCCGATGCGGTTGAGGGCGAACAGTCCCAGCATCACAAACCCCAAGTGGCTGACGCTGGAGTAGGCGATAAGCCGCTTCATGTCGGTTTGCACCAACGCCACCATCGCCCCGTAAATAATGCCGATCACCGCCAGCCAGAGGATCACGGGGACGAAGGACGAGGTGGCGTCGGGAAGCATCGCGATATTAAACCGTACAAACCCGTACGTGCCGATCTTCAGCAGCACTCCCGCCAGGAACACGCTTCCCGCGGTGGGGGCCTGCACGTGCGCCAGCGGCAGCCACGTGTGCAGCGGGAAGAGCGGCACCTTGATCGCGAAGCCTGCGAACAACCCGAAGAATACCCACAGTTGCAGCGAGGGCGGCATCGGCCGGGATTCGAGCGCGGCGGTCAAATCGGGAATCGAGAAGTTTAGCTCGCCCGTCCCCACCGGATCGCCCGCGACCCAGAACACGATCGCCAGGAGCCCGAGAAACGTGAGCACGCTTCCGGCGAAGGTGAAGAGGAAGAACTTCACGGCGGCGTAGCGCCGCTCCTCGCTCCCCCAGATGCCGATCAGGAAGAACAGCGGCAGGAGCGTGAACTCGAAGAAGATGTAGAACAGGATGATATCCCGCGCTGCGAACACGCCCAGGCAGCCGCCCGTCAATAGAAGCAGCATCGCGTAGAAAAGCGACGATCGCTCCTGAATCGCCTCCCAACTCACCAGCACGGACGAAACCAACAGCAGCGATGAGAGGCAAAAGAGCCACAGGCTCAAGCCGTCCAGGCCGACCGCGAACTGCACGTTAACGCCCGACTCCGCCCCGAGCCACTGATGGGCGATCACCGCGAACTCGCCTTCGCCGCCCGCGGGAAAGTTCGCCGCCAGGATGCACGCCAGGACGAAGGTCGCCAGCGACACGCCAAGCGCCGTCGCCCGCACCGCCTGGCGCCCGATCGGCGCGAGCGCCCAAATCAGCATGGCGCCGAAGAACGGCAACAGGATGGTGAAGACAAGCAGGCGGGAGTAGTCCATTGCGGAATTTGCTTGATTGTTTAACCGCGACCCAACGGGTCGCGCGGGGCGGAATCAGATTGTTGTGCGACGCGCGGCCCGTTTGGGCCGCGGTTAAACGAATTATCCGGCGGCCCAGAGTCGCGCGACGATGAGGATCAATACGCCCAGCACCATCGCCAGGGCGTAGAACTGCACCAGGCCGCCTTGCAGCGAGCGGGCCACCCAGCCCAGCGCCGGCGGCGCGCGGCCGACGAGGTTCACCAAGCCGTCCACCAGGCGATTGTCGATCCAATACGCCATGCGGCTCAACAATTCGAACGGCCGCACCAGCAGGGCGTAGTACAGCTCGTCGAAGAAGAACTTGTGCGAGGAAAGCTGGTACGGCGAGATCGCCCGCAGTCGTGGGCTGTTGCGGAATTGCATCGATCGGCTGAGGGCGAGGATCTCGCGCTCGTCCCCGAGGTACAGGAACGCCGCGGCGCCGATGCCGACCAATGCGATGAAGCCGCTGAGAATGCCAAGCCACACGTGGGAGCCGTGCTCCCCCTCGGCCGCCACGTGCGGGCCGTGCTCGACCTCGGGGCCGAAGGCCGCCAAGGATGGAGCGTTGAGGAGGAAGTTGTCGAAGGCCCCCGTCCAGAAGCACGCTCCACCCACCAGCGCCGCCATCACCGCCAAGGCGATCAGCGGGCCGGTCATCGAGGGCGGCGACTCGTGCGCGTGATGCCCCGCCTCGGGCGGGACCCGCTCTTCACCGTGGAACGTCATGAAGAACGCGCGGAAGGTGTAGAATGCGGTGAGAAGGGCCGTCACCAGGGCCGAGATCATCAGCACCAGGTAGAATGTCGCCCCTCCGCCGTGCAGCGCTTGCGACTTCTGCCACACCGCGGCGATGATCGCGTCTTTGCTGAAGAAGCCCGAAAAGAACGGCGCCCCCGACAATGCGAGCGCCCCGATAAAAAACGTGGCGTAGGTGGTGGGCATGATCTTCCGCAGCCCGCCGAAGCGGCGCATGTCGATCACGTTCCCCATCGCATGCATCACGCTCCCAGCCGCGAGGAAGAGCAACGCTTTGAAGAACGCGTGCGTAAACAGGTGGAACATCCCCGATGCGGCGCCGGCGGCCGTGGCCACGCCCATTCCAAGGAACATGTAACCGATCTGACTGATGGTGGAATAGGCCAGCACCCGCTTCAAATCGAACTGCGTGAGCGCGATGAGCGCTGCCAACAGCGCGGTGAAGGCGCCGATTACCGCCACCACGTCCTGGGCCGGCGGCGACACGACGAACAGCGGCATGCAGCGGGCGATCATGTACACGCCCGCGGTGACCATCGTCGCGGCATGGATCAGGGCGCTTACGGGACTCGGGCCTTCCATCGCGTCGGGAAGCCAGACGTGCAGCGGGAACTGGGCGCTCTTGCCGCAGGCGCCGATCAACAGCAACATGCAGATGGCGAAGGCGATCTGGCCTTCGACGGTGGACAGCGTCCCGTGCAGGTAAGACGCCTCGCCCGAGAGCCGCATTTCCCCCAGGACGCCGGGGCACCGGCTGTGTCGTGAAAATTGAGCGTCCCGTACACGGCCCAGATCAAAAACAGTCCCAGGGCGAAGCCGAAGTCGCCGACGCGGTTCACCAGGAATGCTTTTTTTCCCGCCGCCGCCGCTGAAGGCTTCTGATACCAGAATCCGATCAGCAGATAACTGCACACGCCGACCGCTTCCCAGAAGACGTACAGCAGCACGAAGTTGCTGACCGACACCAGCATCGTCATCGAAAACACGAACAGCGAGACATAGGCGAAGAACCGCCAATAGCCCGGATCGCCGTGCATGTAGCCCGCCGAGTAGATGGCGATCAGCGTGGCGACGAAGGTGACCATCGCCAGCATCATCGCGGTCAGGCCGTCCGCCCGCAGGACAATCTCGACGCGGAAGTCGCGTTCGCCGATGGCCGCGGATTCGCCGGATGCGTTGTAGGCGTCGTCGATCGACATCCACGTCCACACCGGCCGGGGAACCACATCGACGCCGACCGTCGCATTCACCAGGCTCGGCGCATCCCGCTTGGCGGCGTGCCGGTGGTGCATCTCCAAGGCCAGCATCGCGCTGCAGACGAACGAGCCGAAGATTCCCACGATGGCCAGCCAATGCGACTGCGTCCGCAGCACCTTCGGCCCGAAAATCGCCGTCAGCACCGCCGCCGCCAACGGCAACGCGGGAATGAGGATCAACAATGTGCGAACGTCAAACATTAGCTCGACATCCAAATACGGAAAACAGCCACGGATGAACACAGATCAAACACGGATAAGGTGAAGGATCAGGTCTAGCGACCATAATCCGGTCTCCGCGCTTTTACCTTCTTATCCGTGTTTCATCCGTGTTCATCCGTGGCTAACTTCTTTCGGCTACTTCAAACACGGCGGCGATGGCTGAGTTCGTCCACGTCCGCTTCGGGGATGACGCCGGAGGGGGTGAGGCTCGGCCAGACGCGTTCTTTGGCTTCTTCGGCGGGGATGCGGCGATCGACGTGCGGCTTGAGGTTGTCCTCCCGCAGGCTCTGCCAAAAGGCGATGTCGAGCGTTCCGCTTCGCTGGTAGAGCATGAGGATCAGGGCCAGGGCGATCGCCGCCTCGCACGCCGCCACGGCGATGATGAACAGCACCAGCATCTGGCCGTCCAGATTGTTGTGAAAACGGGAGAACGCCACCAGGGTGATCGACACGCCTTGCAGCATCATCTCCGCGCAGAGGAACATGATGATCGCGTTCCGCCGCACGAGGAAGCCGACCAGTCCCAGCGCGAACAGCACGCCGCCGATCACCAGGAAGTTCTGCAACAGCGATGCTTCATTCACGTCCGTTGTCTCCTGCCGGCTGCAGGCGCCGGCCGCCGACGCGGTCGGGGGCGCCTCCCTCGGCGGCCTCCTCGGGGGGCGCGTACTCGCGGTGGCGAATCACCGGATCGCGCCCCTGAATCACAATCGCGATGGCGCCCACCAGTGCAATCAACAGCAGCGTCCCCACGATCTCGACCGAGATCAGATGTACGCTGAACAGCTCGCGTCCCAGGTCCGCCATGTAGAACGGTCGATAGGCGACATCCGCTGCCCCGGCCGGCGCGACGCCGCCGAGCGCCTCCGAGACGTATGCCACGCCGCCTATCAGCAAAGCCGCCGCCACGGCGGCCGCCAGCGGCGGATAGCGGCCCCAACTGATGCGGTCGTAATAGGCCTGCCCTTCCGGCTGCGCGAGCATCACCACGAACAGGAAGGTAACCACGATCGCCCCCGCGTACACCGCCACGGTGGCGATGCTGAGGAACTGGGCGCCGGTCAACAAAAACAAGCCGGCCACGCCCAGCAGCGTCACGGCAAAGCAGACGGCGCTGTAGACCGGGCTGCGCATCGAGATCGTGGCGCCGGCGGCGATCACCGTCACCCCCGCCATCAGCCAGTACAGGACGGAGACGAAAATCGCGGTCGCCACGGCGGCCGTCGTGTCGAGATTCTCCGTCGCGGCGACCACCTCTTGCGCGAGTCCCAGCAGCACGAACCCGCCCAGTGCGACGGCGGCGCCTGCCAATCGCCCGCCGCGGCGCCGCCCGCCCACCAGCAGCCACAGCCCGATCGCTCCCAAGACCATGGCCCCGGGAATCAGGTACGGCTGGACGGACATCCAAAATGCGGCGAAGCCCCGCGGCGCATCCTCCGGCGTCTCCGCCTGGGCGAGCGCGGCGGAGAGGATCGCGGCGAGGCGATGAGTGGCGGGTGTGGTCATTCGGGGCGGGGGGCGGCGATCGGGAGGGAGCGCATCGGCTCTTTGTCTTTCGTCTCGTCGTACACGCTGAGGAGCTTCTCCTTGTCGAACACCATCTCCTCGCGGCTGCGGCCCGTGAGGTTATAGAGCGAGGTCAGCTCGATCGCATCCACCGGGCAGGCTTCCTCGCACATCCCGCAGTAGATGCACCGCAGCTCGTCGATGGTGAAGCTCTCGGGATACTTCTCACGGTCGGGCCAGGGGCTTTCCACTCCCACAATGTCGATGCAGTGGGCCGGGCAGGCGGTCGCGCACAGGAAACACGCCACGCACTTCACGCGGCCTTGCTCGTCCTTGTTCAGACGGTGCACGCCGCGGTAGATGAGCGGATTGTCGATCTGCGGCTCCTGGTCGGGATAGCTGACGGTGACCTTGGGCGAGACCAGGTGCCGGGCGGTGGTCGTCAAGCCTTGGAAGAACAGCGGCAAGTACATCTTGCCCGCCAGCCCCAGCTTCGGCTCTTCCGCCCAGCGGATTGCAGGGTCGTTGGGTTGCATGGAAACTACGGTTTCTTATCGATCTGTTGCTGAAAAGCGTCAAAGGAGGCGGCTTCCAAGGCAGCGTCAAACAGCCGATCAATTTCGTCGGCGTCGTTCAGCGCGTTGACTCTCGCCAGCGTCTTTGCCGTCGCCGCATCAGGAAAGCGCCGCTGTAAGACGCGCCGAATGGCCTCCTTTCTTCCTTCTTTGAATCCTTCTTTGATCCCTTCCTGCCGCGCTTCGCGTTGCCACTCCAGGACTTGTTGAGATTGTTGCACGTTCCAGTCCTCCAGATGCTGCCGCCAAAACTCTCCTCGTTTCGCCAACTCGGCGAACACTAGAGCGATGCCGCCGAAGTCGCTCCGCAGATGAACGTCCGGCTCGCTTTCGGCTAATCGCTTCCATTCCCTTATCGTATCAATGTTGCTTGCGTACCGCATGAGCGGGACCCACGGCAGTACGCAACGAGCCAATTCGCCGACGCCGATCTTTGCGAGCGTCTCCGCAGCGATTTCCTCCCGAACAGTTCTCACAATCGCCATGTAACGTGCGGCTTGGTCGTAGACGCCCATTGTCTTGACGGCCGCTAAACTTGCGAATCAATCCCGTACGGCCGCAGCTCGCGGCGGGGGCGGTTGTCGCCGGCCAGCGGCGCCGCCCAGGCCACCGCCAGCCAGCCCGCGATGCACACCGTCCAGCCGATCGCCACCGACAGCCAACGGCTCAAGCCCATCGTGTGCTCCAGCTCCACCGTGATCGCCACGGCCGTCAGGTTCACCATCCCCAGCGGCAGCATCACCTTCCAGGCCAGGTTCATCAGTTGATCGAAGCGGAACCTCGGCCAGCTCCAGCGGACGAGCATGAAGAACAGGATCACCAGGAAGATCTTCGCCATCAGCACCACGATGCGGAGGATCGCGCTGAGCCACGTCACCTCTGCTTCCCCGGCGCCGGTGATCCCCCAGAAATGCCAGCCGCCCAGGAAGAGGATCACGATCAGGAACGAGGCCGTGATCATGTGCAGAAACTCCGCCACCAAAAACAGCAGCAGCTTCATTCCCGAATACTCGGTGTGGTAACCGCCGATCAACTCCTGCTCCGCCTCGGGCAAGTCGAACGGCAGCCGGGCCGCCTCGGCGAAGGCCGCGATCATGAACACGACGAACCCCAGCGGCTGCGCCAGCGCAAACCATACGCCGGTGTCCGCCTGCACGTTGATGATGCGGTCCAGTTCGAGCGATCCGCTCGCCGCCACGACGCCCAAGATTCCCAGCCCCAGCGGAATCTCATACGCGATCAACTGCGCGCTGGAGCGGAGCATCCCGAGGAAGCTGTACTTGTTGTTGCTCGCCCAGCCCCCGAGGATCACGCCGTACACGGCTATGCTGGAAAGGGCGAACACATACAACAACGCTACGTTCACCCCCGGCGCCGCGATCAGCTCGATCGGCCGGTCCGAGTCGTCCCCCAGCCAGCCGCGAATCGGCTGCCCGGGAATCGCGCTGCCGAAGGGGATCACCGCGAAGATCGCCAACGCCGAGGCGAGGATCATAATCGGCGCCAGCACGAACAGTCCGCGATTGACGTGTGCCGGCGTGTACTCCTCCTTGAAAATGAACTTCAAACCGTCGGCCAGAGGCTGCCCCAACCCGAACAGCTTGATCTTCGTGAGCGGCATGCCGACGCGGTTCGGCCCGCGGCGATCCTGCACCCAGGCGGCGATCCACCGCTCCAGGAGCACAAAGTACGCCGCCGCCGTCATCAGCCCGCCGACCAGCAGGGCGATCTTCACCAGGGCGAGAATGAGTTCTGCGTACATGGGAACTGTGTGTTGCGAATCGTTTAACCGCGTGTCCAGCGGGCCGCGCGATACCTTGACTCCCGGATCCGCGCGGCCCGTTGGGCACGCGGTTAAACGAGGGAATCGCTGCTATACGCTTTGCGCCAACTGCGTGACTTTCAAATCGACGCCCGTCTCGGGGATCTCACGATGGGCCGGGGCGAAGTAGTTGAACTCGCCCGCCATCTCCAGCATTACTTGCCGGGCGTTGTAGAGACCTTTCTCGCCGAGCAGGCGCCAGTAGAGGCGGCCTTCCACCATCACGCTGGCGGGCGGGCGGATGGCCCACTTGAACGATTGTAGGCGGTCGGCGTGATTGACAAATGAGCCTTCCCGCTCGGCGAAGGCGGCGCTGGGCAGCCGCCATGTCGCGCGGTCCCACAGCGGCGACGGGAACAGATCCTGCACGATCAAGAGCGCGACGCTGTCGAACTTTTCCGCCGTCGCCTCGTCGTGCCATGCGTCAGGGTACGCGCCGGTGATCCACACTACGTCGAATTCGCCCGCTTCGACTCGGCCGAGAAAGTCATCCCACGTCACGAGGCCGCCGTTCATCCGGGAGGCGATCTCCTCCACGCCCTGGCGGTTGGGACATTTTTCGGCGCGAATCGTGAAACCGTTCGGGAATTTTTCATCCTTCCCCACCGCCGGCACGTGGCCCAGAACGATCGTCGCCTCCGGGTGCATGGTCCGCGCGTACTTCGCAAGCAGATACGCTTCTTCGGCTGTGAGGAACGGCGAGAGCACGACGGCGAGGTTCTTGGCGTCGCGAAGCTGCTGGTCGAGCAACTCCGGCGCCTCGCTCCATTCGACGTTGACGTATTCATCCCCCTCGCGGCGCTGCAGCTCGGTCACGCGCTGCGGGTCGTGAACGTGCTTCCAGCCGTAGCGTCCTTCGTCGCAAATCCACCATTGGTTCACATGCTGGTTTTCGCGCGGCTTGATCCGCCACACCTGGTCCTGGTTCTCCTCGGTGTAAATCGAGCAACCAGTGGAGCACCGCGAACACACGTTCGCGTGCCGCTTCATGAACCATACCCGCTGCTTGTAGAGAAAATCCTTGTCTCCCAGCGCGCCGACCGGGCACAGGTCGGCCACGTTCCCCGAAAGCTTGTTCTCCAACGGATAGCCGGGGAAGACGTCGATCTCCTCGTGTGCGCCGCGATTGATCACCATCAGCTCGTCGGTGCCCGTCACCTCGCGGGTGAAACGGACGCAACGGCTGCACATCACGCAGCGATCCACAAACAACGTAATCGTCGGACCCAGCGAGCGGCGGCGGCTGTTGAACGGCTTGATGTCGGCCCGGCGATCCTTCTGCCCGTACTCGAAGTGATAGTCCTGCAGGTAGCACTCCCCGGCCTTGTCGCAGATGGAGCAATCGACCGGGTGGCGAATCAAGAGGTCCTCTTCGACCATCGCCCGCGCGTGCTGCACCTTCTCGCTGTTGGTCACAAAGACGGTGTTATTGCGGGCGGGCGTCTGGCAGGCCGGCACGACCTTGGGGATCATCGAGACCTTGCCGTTCTCCGGATCGCGCGTGCCCGACTCCACCAGACACATCCGGCAACTGGCCACGACCGACAACCCAGGGTGCCAGCAGTAATGCGGAATCTCGATCCCCAGCCGCCGAGCCGCCTGAATCCCATTCAAACGCTCATCGTCGCCGATCTCAAGTTCCTGTCCGTCGATGATGACTGTAGCCATGAAACAAATGCGGATTGCGGATTGCGGATTGCGGAATAGGGAACACAGAGGTTTTTTCATTCCGCATTCCGAACTCCGCATTCCGCATTTTAATGAATTCCAATCACCTCCAGCGCCGGGACGGCGCTCTCTTGGAGGTAGCCTTCGGGGTTGGTGCGCTTGATGTGGTCTTCGAACTCGTCGCGCCATTTGCGGATGGCGTTCTTCATCGGCCAGGCGGCGCCGTCGGCCAGGCCGCAGATCGTGGTGCCGGGCATGATGCCGATCGAATCGCCGATCTCCGCCAACAGATCGAGGTCCTTCAGGCGCCCTTTGCCGGCGCGGATGCGGTTCATCATCTTCAGCGCCCAGTAGGTTCCTTCGCGGCAGGGAGTGCATTGGCCGCAGCTCTCGTGGGCGAAGAATCGGCAACTGTTGTGCAGCGCGTCGATCATCGACACCGTCTCATCCATCACCACCACCGCCGCGGTGCCCAAGCCCAGGCAGGCGAACTTCCCTGGACCGTTGAAATCGAGCGGGCAGTGGAACTCATCGTCCCGCAAGAAACCCATGCTGATGCCGCCGGGGATGGCCGCCTTGGCTTTGCGCCCTTTCCACACGCCGCCGCCGAATTCGTCGATCAACTCCGTGACCGTAATCCCCAGCGGCCCCTCGTAACAGCCGGGCTTCTCGATGTGCCCGGAGAGGCAATACAGCTTCGGACCGTAGCTTCCCGCGTCGCGCGGATTATCAGGATCAGGGGGGACCCCAATCGACTTGAACCAGTCCACGCCGCGGTCGGCGATGTGCTTCACGCAGGCGACCGTCTCGACGTTGTTCACCACCGTCGGCTTGCGGAACAACCCTTCGACCGCGGGAAACGGCGGCTTGATCCGCGGCCAGGCCCGTTTTCCTTCGAGGCTTTCGATCAGCCCCGTCTCTTCGCCGCAGATGTAGGCCGCGGCGCCGCGGTGCAGATAAATGTCGAGCGAGAACTCCGAGCCGTGAATATTTTCGCCGAGATGCCCGGCCGCATAACATTCATCAATCGCCGCCTGCAG
>JAHWKS010000846.1 GCA_019347795.1 Planctomycetota bacterium
GCTTCACGTCGCTGCCGTCGTCGTGCTTCCACGACATCGTCACCTCCTCGGCCATGACCGACATCATCCCCGCGTCGCGCTCGACGGCGATCCGGTACAGGCCGTTCTCCAACTGCCGGTGCATGAAGGTCGATTCCGAGAGCAGGCTCGGCAGCGACTTCTCGGCTGCGCCGGTGGCGTCCTGGGCCGAGGCGGCGGGGGCAAAGGCGCCCGCGGCCAGCGCGGCGCAAAGGGCGGTCAAGGCGACCAGGCGAGTGGCGTGGGTGAACATGGCGTAACTCCGATTCTGGGTCGAGGGCGGGACATGCGGGAATTGGCCGGCGTAGTTGGCCCGGTGGGCGTCGCGAACAACGCCTTTCATTCAAGAAATGCGGTTCCGGCGCCGAAAGCGGACATCCCGGCCGAAGGCCTCGGGAAATCGCATTCTTTTCGCTCCGCGCTGGGGCGTCCCCAGCGCGTTCCGCAGACTGGACTCGGCGTTGCCGCCGTCGTCTTTCCCGCAGGGACGCGCGCCAATAGCCCGTCGATTTATCGGTGGGATGCGGAATCGATTCATCCAGGTAACAAAGAGAAGTCGTCGAGCCCTGCCCCGAACTCAGGAGCGGTGTTCGCGAAAAGACAATCGGCGGCGGCGCCCTATTTCATTTTGTCCCATCTACGTCCGTGACGAGCATCTTGGCGAGCGTGGCGGCCAGCCCGTTCAAGGCGGCTTCGTCGGGCAGCGTGAAGCGAAGCTGCAACCGCCCGTCGGGCTGTCGCTCCATACAATCGCTGAGGCCCGATCGCACTTGATCGACAATCTCCGGCTGGGGTTGCTGATCCTTGTCGATGAGTTCGCCGATCAGCCTCATGGCCGCCCCGAGCAGTTCGCCGCCGGCGGCGGCGACTTTGTCGCGTCGAGCCGCGATCCGCTCCGTTTCCGCTGCGACCGCCTGCTGCTGCGAGGCATCGACCGGGGCGGGCGGCGCGGTCCCCAACAGCTTTTCGAGCCGCTTCTTGAGCTCTTCCATGCCGCTGCGCAGCTCAACCTCCGACACATCCGAAGCGAAATCGAGCGCGGCCAACGCCAGGTCGTGCTTGGCCGAGAGGGTGCCCAAGAGCCGCTCTTCAATAGTCCCTTCCGTCACGAGCAGGTAGACGTGCACCGGGTTCTTCTGCCCCATGCGATGGGCGCGGGCGATTCGCTGCTCCAAGACCGCCGGATTCCACGGAAGATCGACGTTAATGACCGTGTTGGCGGCCTGTAAGTTCAAGCCGGTGCTTCCCGCGTTGCTCATGATGATCGCACGGCACTGGCGATCGTTCTGGAAGCGATGGACGAGCTGCTGGCGTTTCTTCTGCGGCACTTTCCCGTCGAGCCGGACGAAGTCGATGCCCACGCGCTGGAGAATCGGCTCGATCAGGCCGAGCATCGTCGTCCACTCGCTGAACAGGACGAGTTTTCCATCCGCGTCTGCAGCGAAATCTTCAAGCAACTCTTCCAGCCGTTCCAATTTGCTGCTGTACGAGGGTTCCTCCTTGGTCACCAGGAACGTGCTGTCGCAGGCCATGCGCGCCACGAGCAGGTACTTCTGGAGCCGCAGCAGGTCCATTTCCGTGAGGTACTTTTTGGCGGCGATTTGGGCCGCACACTTTACGGCCTCCTCGCTCATGTTGAGCTGCTCTTCCGTGGGGGCGATGCGGACGATCTCCGTGGTCCGCTCGGGCAGATCGCCTATCACTTCGCCGCGCGTCCGCCGCAAGAGGATCGGTTGCAGCGTCTGGCGCAACTGGTCCAGATTGCGGTAGCCCTCCACGCGGCCGCGGTCGTCGACCACGCGATGGCGATGGAAGAAGCGGTACGCCGGACCAAGCCGGCGGGCGTCGATGAAGCTTACCACCGTGTAAAGCTCTTCCAGCCGATTCTCCAGCGGCGTCCCGGAGAGGACCAGCGCAAACGGCGACGTGAGGCTCTTGATCATCCGCGACGTCTTTGATTCCCAGTTCTTGATGCGCTGTCCTTCATCGAGAATGATCAAGTCCCAGCCAACCTGCTCGATCGTGGCCTGGTCTCGCACGACCTGCTCGTAATTGCAGATCGTGAAGAAGGCGTCGCTATGATACTGCTCGACGCGCTCTTCGCCTTTCCCCAAGACTAGTTGGCAGGAGCGACCGCTGAAGCGCCCGATCTCGGCCCGCCATTGACTCTTCAGCGACGCCGGACAGACGATCAGCACCCGGCGAATATCGGCCAGGCGCGCCAGCAACTCGGCGACGCCGATCCCTTGAATGGTTTTGCCCAGTCCCATGTCGTCGGCCAGAATAGCCCGTCCGGCTCCGACGGCGAAGGCGATGCCGTCCAACTGGTAGGGCAGCAGTTCGGCATTCAGGAGCTTCGTTCGCAGCTCGTGGTTTCGCGGGTCCGCGCGGATCTCGCGGGCGGTGTCGGCCAGCCGCCGCTGCAGGAGCCGCTGTTCGATGAATTCGTCGGCGTCGGGATAGATGTGGACCGCGTGCCCCTTTCGCTCCAGGGCCCGCAACACCTTGAGAAGCTGGTCCACGTCGTCAAACGTCTTGTCCTTCAAGTCGCCGAGAATGCCGGCCGCCTCCTCGCTCAGCCGGTGCGGCAAGTTGAATCGCAAGCCGAGCGTCGCGCCGTAATCGAGGCGGAGCGAAAGGTTCTTCCGGCGATACGGCGTGTTCAATACGTCGTTGCGGAATCGCTTCTTGATCTTCTCGAGCGCGTGGATGATGTGCTTGCACGTTCCCAGGTGATTGGTGCGGAAGTCGGGACAGGAGCAGTAAGACTGCCCCGGCTCGAAGCCTCGCAGCGAAACGCGATACGTCTTGCCCGACTGGCGGCTGGTAATGGTGTAATCGCTCCACGGCTGATCAGGGTCGATCTGGCGGAGCGTCATCGGCTCCGTCGCAGCCCGTTGCCGGCGGTCGGCCAATGCTCGCTCCAGCAACTCGTTTTCCGTGAGCAATTCGAGCGGCTCGCTGGGATCAGGCGGCGCCGACAATCCGAGCGTCAACTTCTCATCGAGCACCATACCCAGCACCGCGGCGATGTGGTCGCACCGCCCGGCGCAATGATCGCAATTCAGTTGCAAGCCCTTGGGCCGATTCGACTTTTCGACGATGGTGACAATCGCCTGGCC
>JAHWKS010000847.1 GCA_019347795.1 Planctomycetota bacterium
GGGATGCGTGAAGCCGCTGCCGCTCTTTCGCTTCCCATTCCAAGAGGGGCAACACCTGCAGGACCAGGACCGCCCGTTGGCTGGCGTTCAACTGGCGCCGGCGGAGGTTCTTGGTGATCGCCCATTCCAGCGGCGAACCCTCTCCCTGCCACTCGACGAACGTCGGCTGCACGCCCGCCCGGCGGCAGGCCTCCAGGCGATTCCGCCCATCCAGCACGGCGCCCTGCAGAAGCACGATCGGCTCCAGCAGCTTCCCGCGGCGGCGAATATCGTCCGCCATCCCCTCCAGCTCCGCGTCCGACAGCATCGGGAACAGCCGGCAAATCGGATGAATCGGCGGCAGCACGGGATCACCTCCAGCGGAAGGAAGGCGCAAATCGCGAATAGTGTATGTTAGTATACATATCGTCGCGAAGCCGTCAAGCCCCTGGAAAAAATTTTCTTTGGCGGTCGGCAGGTACGAAATTCGGCAGAGCAGGAACACTAATCGCCGCTAATCTGCGCTAGTCTGGTTTCGGAATTAGTGAACAATTAGCGCAGATCAGCGTTCTTTTTCTTCGACAGAAACGTCGCGAGTTCCTCCCGGCGTCTGAGCGCGTGGCGTCGTGACGGTGTTCTACACTTCGGGGAAGGACCACGGATGGCACTAATCGTCACTAATTTGCGCTAATCTGGATAAGGAATTAGCGACCGATTAGCGCAGATTAGTGTTCCTTTTCTCCGACAGGAACGTCGCGCGTTCATTCCCGCGGCGGGTCGGGTGGCTCGCTTTGCAGCGGTGCGACTCCCGCTCCGTGGCCGTGATTAGGAATGACGGCTATTCGGCGGCGGGCAACGCGGGGGCGGGGCGAAGCTGGTCTTCCATGAGGCGCCGGACTTCGCGGGAGGCCGTATCCCAGTCGCCGGCGTGAGCGTCGTCGATGATCGCCGTAAGCCACTTCGCCTCGGTTGGCTGAAGTTCGCCCTGCCGGAGCGACTCCTCCATCATGGCTGAAATCTTTTCCAGCCGCGCTGCATCCTGCTGATTGCACGCGGAAAGGAGCGCCATCGCATACTGGTAGCCCTCCGAAGACGTTTCGCCGTAGGGGCGATTCATCAGCCAGACGACGCCCGCAATCATCGCCACAACCACGGCGGCGCTCAGGAGCCAGAAGCGGGTATTCGATTGCATCGCTAGAACCCTCCGCTTATCGGCTCGCCTTCGTTCATGCTCGATAACTCCGCCCACACCAGCAAGTTCACCGTCTCCGCGACGAAGCGCACCGAGCCGTCGCCGAAGCAGACATTGCCGCCGCCGAGGTGTTGGGCATACATCTGGCCGACGTGCAGGGTCGGGAAATTCACCGGGTGAATGATCGGCGTCCCGGTGATGTCCAGCTCGCCTCCCGAGGGACCGGCGTGGACGAGCGTCAATGTGGCGGCGGCGTCCGGGCCGTTCTCGGGCGAGCTGATTCGCGGGTGCGTGTAGGCGCCCGGAACAACGCCGGCCCAACCTTTCTCGCTCAGGTGGGATGAGTGCTCGCCGAGGAAGATCGTGCTGCTGGTCCCGTCCGTGACGTCGGCGAACCGCACGCCCGAGTTCCGATAGAAGGGTCCGTCGGCCACGTTGCCGGCGTCGCCGTTCACCTGCACGATGGTCGTGGCGCTGGTGTAGATGTTCGTGAAGACCTCGCCGGTGGCGGCCGATCCGCACTCGCCCCAGCACGACTCCTGCCCGTGACTGGCGACGTAGTGGGAGCGTCCTAAGCGAATCGTCCGGCCGTAGCGGGTCAGGGGCGCCCCCGACTGATCGCGGACCACCAGCGGATCGGTTTCGCCGCTGGAAGACGGGCACAGCAGCACCGGCAGCGTGAGGGCCACAAGATCGGCGTTGACCGGATCCCAAATCGGCCGCTCATACTGAAGCGTCTCGGACACCGTGGCCTGCTCGATGAAGGGGAGCAGCAACGCCTGCCAGCCCCACCCCGGCGCCGCATCCCAGGTGAGCGGATCGATCATCGCCGAGGAAGGACCTGAGCCGTCGGACGTGGCGTAGCTGCAATAGCCGGAGGGGAATCGCTGAAACGCCGAGTGATACGTCTGCACCGCAAGCCCAAGCTGCTTGAGGTGGTTCGTGCACTGCATCCGCCGGGCCGCCTCCCGCGCCGATTGCACGGCCGGCAAGAGCAGACTGACCAGAATGCCGATGATGGCAATCACCACCAGCAACTCCACAAGCGTAAAGCCGCCCCGGCGCACTGCGGGCGGGGGGCTGCGATGAGCGCGCATGATCCAACTCCTCGAAGGGACAAAGCTCGGATGTAGCTTGTGCTACAATTCGGCCTGGATTTTAGCCTGTGCTAAATTTGTGTCAAGGGGCGACGCCGCCTATGCTGGAAAAAGATCGCAAATCTTCACGCTCCAGGAGGACGACGGTTGCCCCACTCGCGAAAGCGCCGAGACCAGGGAAAACACTCCCGGATTCGCTCCGATCACGCGACGGAGATCGCCGAGGACTACGTCGAGGCGATTGCCGAGGTCATCGAAGCCTCTGGGACCTGCCGCGCGGTGGACCTGGCCTCGCGCTTTGAGGTGAGCCACGTCACGGTGAATCGCACGATAGGCCGGCTGGCCCGCGACGGCTGGGTGGAAACCGAGCCGTACGGCCCCGTGGTGCTGACCGCCAAGGGAAAGCAGCTCGCGCGGAAGGCGGCCGAGCGGCACGCCGTGGTGCTGAAATTCCTGATGGCGATCGGCGTCCGCGAGTCGGTCGCCAAGATCGACAGCGAAGGGATCGAGCATCACGTCAGCCCCGAAACCCTCGACGCGATGCGGGCGTTTCTGAGCGAGCACGCCGATTGAGTCCTGGTCGCCGCGCGAACCTGTTGATCGCCTGCCGTGTCTCGTGAGCCGCTTGCAGGCGCGGCGCCTGCCGTGGAAAATGCCCATTCCTGCGGCCGACGCGATTGCGGCGCCGTGTTCCCGAACCATTATCAATTTGCTTGCTCATGCCCAGTTGCGTTCTTGCGTACTCCGGCGGGTTGGATACGTCGGTGATTCTTGGCTGGCTGCTGGATGAGGGGTTCGACGTGCACGCGGTGTACGTCGATCTGGGGCAGCCGTGCGAAGACCGCGAGGCGACGCTCGAAAAGGC
>JAHWKS010000848.1 GCA_019347795.1 Planctomycetota bacterium
GAGCCCCGTGAGCCCCTGGGCCAGCGACGGGTTGGTGATCGAGCCGCCGGTCTGCGATCCCATTGCCGCCAAACACATCCCGCTCGCGACTGCCGCGGCCGAGCCGCTGCTGGAGCCGCCGGGGGTGTGGGCGGTGTTCCAGGGATTCCGCGTCGGCGGCGGATCGAAGCAGGCGAACTCGGTGGTGACCGTCTTGCCGAGAAGAACCGCCCCCGCCCGCCGCAGCCGAGCCACGACCGCCGCATCGGCCGCCGCCACGTGGCCGCGACGCAGCGGCGAACCAGCCAGCGTCGGCAGTCCCATCACGTCAAAGATATCTTTGATTCCGATAGGGATGCCGTGCAGCGGACTCCGCGGCGCCCCGCCGCCCGTCAACTCGGCGCCGAGTTTCTCCGCGTCCCGGCGAGCATTTTCCTCGTCAACAAGAACCCAAGCCCGGAGGTCCGCGTCCAATCGGCAAATGCGGTCCAGACAAGACTCAGTCAGCTCAAGCGGAGTCGCCCGGCCGGCGCGGATCGCCTCGGCTGCGTCGAATAGCGTTGCGGGAAGATCCATGGGTCGTCGCTCCCAGGAAGAGAAGGCCCGGCACGACGATCATTCTAGGAAAGATTCTCCGCAGTCGCTTACTGCGGTGCTTCTTTCGGGAGCGCGGCGAGCGGTCGGCCGGCGCGGTTTTCGTAAACGCTGAACTCGGCCCATACCGGAAGGTGGTCGGAAACGTCCAGCGCTTGATCGAGCGAGAGGCCGTACTCGGATTGCAGATCGAAGACCCCCGCGGCGCCGGTGTATTCGACGGTATAGCGGCTGTCGAAGACGATGTTGTCGTACGACTTGTTGCCTCGCGTGTTCGTGGGCTGCCCCGTCACGACCCAGTCGATGGCGGGCAATTGTCCCAGCTCGCCCAAGTGCTGTTCGTCCACGTTCAGATCGCCCAGCAGGATCACGTCGTCCTCGCCTTGCGACTGGGCGATGCGGAAGGCGTCGTCCAGCGCGTCCAGCTCCTGGTCGGTTTCATCGGGGTCGGTGTGGATGTTGAGCAGCGTGAACGTGAACGCTTCGCCCGGCGGCGGACCCACCACGGAGAACCGCGCCGCCAGCGGCTCGCGGTGCAGAAGATCCTGGGGATCGGCCATCGTGTACATCGACTGCGGATCGACCGCCACCCGCGCCGTGTCGAACACAAAGGCGTATTGCTCCTTGCTGGAGGTGCGCCCCAAGCGAGGCCCGATCACGAAATCATACCGCGAGCCGTCGCCGTTGATCATGGCCACGAACCGCGGCAGCACGTCCTGTTCGGCGGAGCGGATCTCCTGGATCGCCACGACGTCGAACCGCCGCACCGTGTCGGCCAGGATCTCCATCACCTCCGGCTTGTCGAGCTTCGACTGCCCGAACACCTGAATGTTGAAGGTGGCGATGCGCAGCGTGTCGCCGCGACGCTCCCCGGCGGCGGGCGCCCGGGTGGAGGATGACGCGCTCGGCGCCCCCAGTTCCACGTCGAGGTTGCACCCCGCCGCAAGGGCGGCCGCCGCCAGCAGACATAGTTGGCGCCATAAGCTCAAGCGTCGAGTCATCGTCGCCTCCGTGCGAATTTCAGGACCGGTTCCTTCCGCGAGGGCGGTACGCTACTGGAAAGCCGGTCCGCGGCCAAGGGCAATGCCGCGGCCGGCATCAATTCATTTCATGCTCGGCGAGCATGCCCAAGAGCGTGCCGGTCTCGAGCATGAGGTCGGTGTCGTAGAGCCAGCCCCCCTCGCGCTCGCTGACGAAACCGCGTTCGCTGACGGTCACGATCTCCGCCAGCTCAACGTGCCGGGCCACCGCCTGCGACACCGCCAGCGCGGCGGCGGGAACCGGAGCGGCGCCGTCCACGATCACTCGCAGACTGTTCGATTCGACATAAAACTTCGCCATGACTCTCTCCTCGGCTGAAAGGGAATTGATGCTCATCACATCCCTATTCTTCGCGCCGAGGATGACACGTAAGGTCAAAGGCAGAGTCGTTTTGTGAAAAGAATCCGGCGGCCGGTGACGCGTTCGGTCACGGAGTGACACGTCTGGTCGACTGTCGGTTTTCGCTCCGCGCTGGGCACGTCCTCAGCGCGGAGCAAAAGGCGACGATCGCGCAACTGGCCACGGCGGCGACGGCGCCGTATGATGGTCCGCGTTCTGCTCCGGCGTCGGCGCCGGAGGGCGTTTCCGTCACTTGGCTTTACGACAAATGGCGATCATTCCCGCGAAGAACCCCTAATCGCTCATCGTGTACTATCTGGGCTTCATCTCTCTGCTCCCGTTCATCGGATTGCCGTTCACGCTCCCGGCGATCGTGTTCGGCGTGCTGGCGTGTTCGGCGTGCTGGCGTTGAAGGACCTCTCGCGCAACCCAGAGATCGAAGGGGGCGGGCACGCCTGGGTTGGCATCGTGCTGGCGGTGATTAGCATCTTGTTGTGGGGCGGGATCCTGGCGCTGGCGGTGATCGGCGCCATTCTCTCGGGCGGACGGTAATTGCTCGCTTTCAACTCTTGGGGAGAGGAAACTTCTCGTGTCACGCACCTCGCTTGTCGCCGTCTTACTCGGGCTGGTTTTCGCATCCGCCGCATTGAGCGCGGAACGTCCGCCGAACTTTGTCGTGATCTTCTGCGACGACCTGGGATACGGCGATCTGGGCTGCTTCGGGCATCCCACCATTCGCACGCCGAATCTCGATCGGATGGCGGCCGAGGGGATGAAGTTCACGCAGTTCTATTCGGCCGCCGAAGTCTGCACCCCCAGCCGCGCCGCGCTCTTGACGGGCCGGCTCCCGCCGCGAAACGGCATGTGCAGCAACCGCCGCCGCGTGCTGTTCCCGAACTCCAAGGGGGGAGTGCCGGCCGACGAGATCACCCTGGCCGAAGCGCTCAAGGAAAAGGGCTACGCGACGGCCTGCATCGGTAAGTGGCATCTGGGGCATCTGCCGGAGTTTCTTCCCACGCAGCACGGCTTCGATTACTACTTCGGCATTCCGTACTCCAACGACATGGACCGCGTGAAGGAGGCGCCGGCCGGCCGGGCGGCCTTCTGGGACCCGAAGATCGAGTACTGGAACGTGCCGCTGCTGCGGAACACGGAAATCGTGGAGCGGCCTGC
>JAHWKS010000849.1 GCA_019347795.1 Planctomycetota bacterium
CCGCCTTCCCTACCAGCCGCAGGACCGAGGGCAGGCCCGCGGCAACAGCGGCGTTTATCTTCAGGGCCGATACGAAGTACAGATGCTCGACTCGTTTGGCCTGGAAGGAAAGCAAAACGAGTGCGGCGGCCTATACTCGGTGAAAGACCCCGACGTGAATATGTGCTATCCGCCGCTGGAGTGGCAGACATACGACATCGACTTCACCGCTGCGCGGTACGACGAGGAGGGCAAATTGACGGCCGATCCCCGCGTCACCGTCCGCCACAACGGCGTGGTGATCCACGACGACGTGGAGCTTCCCGGCGAGCGCAACACCACCGCCGCGCCCGTGAAGCCCGGCCCCGAAGGCGGCCCCGTCTACCTCCAAGACCACGGCAATCCCGTTCGCTACCGCAACATCTGGGTGGCGGAAACCGACGGTTGACGCCGACGAATTTCCCGAAACAATCCGCGAACGCCAACCGCATGGCGGGTCTATCAGGCCGGGGCCAGTGGGGACCATCCCAAGATTGCCGGGCTGCTTTTGGACGCAGGGGGCTGGGTGTAAGATTTTTGTTGCCAGGCGTCGCGCCGGGCAGAATTCGACTGCACGGCGGCGGCGACTCCGACCGCAACACGTCAGCCTCTTTTCCGCATGGCCGATACGCCCTATCTCGATGAACTGGCCCTGGCCTGGGAAGAGGAGGGACTCTTCGCCCGCGACGTGGACGGGCAGCTAGTGCGGCTGGAGCGGGCCACGGAGGCCGACTATCGCAAGCTCGTCACGCTGGTGGTGGACGGCCGGGAGGTGACGGTCCCCAAGGCGGCGCCCTTGACCGACTCCCAGGGGAACATCGTCAACGACGCCGACGGCCGCACCATCCCCCGCCGCACGACCATCTACGACGCCGCCACCCGCCGCTACGTCCGGGAGCTGGGGGACGAGAATCCGATTCCCATCCTCTGCCATCGCGAGCACATGCGCCCGGCCGGCGTCTGCCGGGTGTGTGCGGTCGAGGTCTCGCGGATGCAAGACGGCCGGGAGGTGAAGGGCCGCAAGCTCGTGCCGGCATGCCACCATCCGGTGGACGAGGTCGGCATGATCGTCCACACGCTCAACTCGCCCGACCAGGAATCGGCCGACCGCGTCCGGCAGTCGGTACGGATCCTGTTGGAGCTGCTCACTGCGGATCATCTTCGGGAGGACGGCGCCAGGCAGCGCGGCTCGGCGGCGCCGAACGAGCTGGCCGAGCTGGCTCGGCGCGTCCGGGCCGATCCGGCGAAGTTCCGCTTTCGCACCCCGCCCGAGCGCGGCGGCGATGACAGCTCGCAGTTGATCGTCGTCAACCACAACGAGTGCATCCTCTGCGAGCGCTGCATGCGGGCCTGCAACGAGGTCAAGCAGAACAACGTCGTGGGCCGCTCCAGCAAAGGCTACGCGGCGCACATTGCGTTCGATCTGAACAACCCGCTGGGATACTCTAGTTGCGTCTCCTGCGGCGAGTGCATGGTCTCCTGTCCCACCGGCGCCCTGACGTTTAATGAGGAGCGATCCAAGCAGGTCAAGTCGCCCTGGTGGAACGAGCGGGTGAGCGCCGATCCGCAGGCGGATGTCTCCGCCGATGAGCTTCGCGAGCTGCACCCGTTGTTCCGCTCGCTCCCCTACAAGTTCCTCCAGTGGAACGCGGGCGCCGTGGTGCGGCGGCGAGTGAAGCATGGCGAGGTCTTGTGCCGCCAGGGAGACTACGGCGCCACCGCCTTCATTCTCCTCAGCGGCGAGTACGCGATCTTTGACGAAGGCCGCCGTCCCGAAGATACGACGGCGGCGCCGGGCGGACTGCGGGGACTGCTGGGCGGCTTCTTCGGCGGAGGCCGAGCATCCGCCGACCGGAAAGCGGAAAAGGTTTCGCTCGACCGCACGCCGCCGGACGAGGCCGAGGTTTACCGGAAGCTGATCGCCGAGCATGGAGAGCCGGCCACCGCTCGCGGCCGGCTGATCGGGATGCGCGACCGCGAGGACCTGATCCTCGGCGAGATGACCTGCATGAGCGATTATCCCCGCACCGCCACCGTTACGGTCATCGGGCCGGGCGAGCTGCTGGAGATTCGCCGCAACGTGCTGTACGTTCTCCAGCGAAATCCGCAGGCGCGGGAGATGCTCGACCGCGTCTATCGCGAGCGGGCGATCGAGACGATGCTCCGCCCGCCGCGCGACGCCGACCGCGAACGTCCGCTCTTCGCAGAGCTGAGTCCCGACGAGCGCAAACAGGCCCGCGAGTTTCTTCGCGACCGCGTGCGGCTGGTGCGGGTCGATCCCGGGCAGATCATCTGCCGGCAAGGGGAAGCGGTCGACGACTTTTACCTCGTGCGGATCGGCTACGTAAAAGTCTCCCAAACCTATTACGGCCAGGAGCGGGTGCTGGATTACCTCGGCCCCGACCGCCAGTTCGGCGAGATCGGCCTGGCGGCCACGATGCCCGAGCTGCAGGCGGAGATCGGCGACGAGCGGCTGTCGGAGGAAACCTGGGGGCGCCGCACCGCCACGTGCAGCGCGCTGGATGACGTGGAGCTGCTGCGAATCTGCGGCGAAGTCTTTCGCACGCTGGTCAAGACGCACGGCAACCTGAGGCGCAAGCTCGTCGCCAGGATTCAGGAGCTACTGCAAAAAGATGTCGAGACGCGCGCGACGGATGTGCGCCCCCTGGGCGAGTTTCTCGATCAGGGACTTTTCAACGCGCAGAAGCTGCTGGTGCTGGACCTGGAGCGCTGCACCCGCTGCGACGAGTGCACCAAGGCCTGCGCCGACACGCACGGCGGCGTCACCCGGCTGGTCCGCGAAGGATTGCGGTTCGGCAAATACCTGGTGGCCAGCGCCTGCCGGTCCTGCACCGATCCGTACTGTCTGGTCGGCTGCCCGGTGGACGCCATCCACCGGGAGGACTCGCTGGAGATCATCATCGAGCAGCACTGCATCGGCTGCGGGCTGTGCGCGAACAACTGCCCCTACGGCAACATCAACATGCACCCGCACGAGACGCAAATTGAAACCGACGCCTCAGGCGCCCGCCAGGAAGTCGTCCGGCAGGCCGCCACCACGTGCGATCTCTGTCGCGAGATCGTCCCCCGCGGCTC
>JAHWKS010000850.1 GCA_019347795.1 Planctomycetota bacterium
TCTTTTGCGGCCAACGCGGCCGCCACTTGTTCACTTTCTTGGCCTAAAAAGACTCCCGACCCCGTCCCGCCACGGGAGTCGAGCCGGTCGGCCGGACCGTCTTCGCATCGCGGCTTGAGCGACGGAAGGGCCGACGGCGTCCCGGGCTGAATCGCCTCGTCTTTTCGCGGGGCGAGAAAGTCGCCTCGCCGCAAGAGGTGCGTCGTCCGCGGCTCCTCGCGTTCGGTGAGCACCGCGAGCTTTACTTCCGAATCATCTGCGAGCGGCAACTCCGTCTCATCCGCGTTATTGAAGAACGCGAACAATTGATAATACTCCCGCTGCGAGAGTGGGTCGTACGGATGATCGTGGCATTGCGTGCAGCCGGCGGTCAGCCCCAGCCAGACAACCGCCGTCGTGTTGACGCGGTCCATCATGGCGTAGACGCGGTACTCCTCCTTGTCGATCCCGCCTTCGTTGTTGGTGAGCGTCTGCCGGTGAAAGGCGGTCGCGAGCTGCTGGTCAAACGTCGCCGCCGGCAGCAGATCGCCGGCAAGTTGCTCGACGGTGAACCGGTCAAACGGCAGATCGTCGTTCACCGCGCGGATCACCCAATCCCGCCAATGCCACGCATGCGGCCGAGCGGCGTCCACCTCATAACCGTCGGTGTCGGCGTAACGCGCCTGATCGAGCCAATGCCGCCCCCATCGTTCGCCAAAGTGCGGCGACGCGAGCAGCCGATCCACTAGACGCTCGTAGGCGCCCGGCGCACCGTCGGCCAGGAATGCATCAACCTCGGCCGGCGTCGGAGGCAGCCCCAGCAGGTCGAAATACAGCCGGCGAACGAGCGTAGGTCGATCGGCTTCCGGCGACGGCGCGATGCCTTCCGGTTCGAGCCGAGCCAGCACAAATCGGTCAATCGGATTTCGAATCCAAGCGACATCCTGAACTGCGGGAGGCGCCGGCCGCCCGATCGGCCGAAACGACCAATGCTGAGGCCACTCGGCGCCGGCAGCGATCCAGCAATGCAAAAGGTCGATCTCTTCCGACGAGAGCGGCTCTCCCGTGGGAGGCATCCGCACGTCGGGATCAGGCGAAGCGACGCGACGGAGCAGCTCGCTCGCCTCCGGCTCTCCCGGCACGATCGGCCGCACTCCCGTGTCGGTCTCCGCCAGCGCGCTGCGGCGATCGACGAAGCTGACGCCCCCTTCCCGATTCACGCCGCCATGGCACGTCGAGCACCGCTCCGCCAAGAGCGGCTGAATGTCGGCCGCAAAGTCCGCCGCCTCCGCCGCCGCATACGTCGGCGGGAGCATACATGCAAAGATGACCGCTGCGACAAAGAGTCGCCTGCACAACGTCATGACAAATCGTCTTTACGAGTCCTGACCTGCTTTTTCGTCTTCCACTGTTTCTGTCGTCGGCGTCCCCTGCCAGATCGGCCGTCCTGAAGCAGCCTGACGTTGCCGCGCATCCTCAAGGATGGCCTTGATATCGCCGCCAAACTTTTCGGCGAGCCGTTCTCGCGTTCGATGAATGTCATCGATCGTCGTGTCAACATCAACAATTTGGGTCTTGTGGATCATCTTCGACCATCTCCGCAGGAGTGCAAATGACGGGTATCGGAACGGAAAGATCGTTCAGCACGGCGTGAATCCTCGGAAGTATCTTCGCGTTAGCGATGTGCCGGCAGTTCCACGTCAATAAATAGTCTACGCGATGGTGGGCGACCATTGCGATGTGAAGTGCATCAAAGAGCGCTCTCGGCGGGAGAATCGCACGGCCCATGATTTCGTTCGCGATCGTTTCTACGCCTGGCTCCGGCGTCAACAGCGGAATCCCCTCCAACGATTCAAGACGCTCGGCTGCAAGACCAGGATCCCCGTCCGATGCCTCATCGATGACGTATTGGGATGTGACGAGTTCATAATTGGCGCGCTCGTCGTTCCACCATCGGTGCGTATCGGCGGTAACCGGGCCGCCGCCTGAAGACTTTCAATTCAAGACCCGTGACGTCGGCGGCTCCGGTTCACCGCTTTGCTCGCTGGCGCTACTCATCTTCCCAAAGCGAATCGTCCTCGGCCCATTCCATCAGCAGCGTGGCGCGCGATTCGAGCAGTGGTCCCAGCTCATCTCGGGAACTCGAATCGCCGATTCGTGTGTTCTCGATTTCTCGCCCATCCTTCCAGGCCTTGACAACTTCGAGCCAGTTTTGGGCGAAGACTCGCATGGCCTTTCTTGGATGCTGAGGCGGTTCCACATCGGCTGCGGAAATGTAATCTGGTGGCAAATCACCACAGATGGCCCACCAGCCAATCCATTCGGGTCGCGCGAGGCTTTCAATTGCCCAGATTGACGCATAGGGGGCAACATGCCAAGCCGGCCATTTGCCGATTCGACCGTGGTTGAGTTTTTGGGAACAAAGATAGTCGGCGACAATCTTCTGCTGCTCTGAGCACCAGCGTTCCTCGACGTCAGGATCGTCGTAATCAGGTTTGCGCATCGCAGCATCAGTTCATTGAGGGGCAGTGAAGCATCCTTTGCCGAGCGCCTCCTTGTTGCGAAGGAGGTTTTCCGCGAACACGTGCCGGTCGCCGCGCCACGGTTTGGTGAGGATGTCGATGTCGCCGTCGTTGTCTACGTCGGCGCACACGGACTCGTGCGTTTCCAGGCCGCGGTGGATCACGTGCTCCCGCCACGAGTTGCCTTTGCCGTCGCGGTTTTCCCAGAGGAGCCAGATTCGTTTGCCTTCGGTGAGGGGGCCGCCGCCGGAGAAGAGGTCGAGGTCGCCGTCGTTGTCGAAGTCGGCGACGCAGAGCGAATGGAAGTCCTGCTTGTGCCCCGGCGACTTGATCAGCCGCCGCTCCCACCGGCTGCCGTTCCCGGCGAGGTTCTCAAACCACGCCACGCGGCCGTCCAGCACGTCCCCCTCGGCCTGCACCAGGTCGAGATCGCCGTCGCCGTCCATGTCCACCAGCTCCGCCCGCGTTTGAATCTCCCACGGGCCAATCTTGCCGAAGTCGAAGGTGCGCCGCTCGATCCACACCTCCCCTTTGCCGTCGACGTTTTCCAGCCAGCGATCGACGCGGGCCACGTCGTTATCTCCGTCTCCGTCGATGTCCCCCACTGCGATG
>JAHWKS010000851.1 GCA_019347795.1 Planctomycetota bacterium
TGATAACCCTCCTGCATCAGGTCGTCGATCATCTCAAAGTTCAGGCGGTCCGGAAACCAGCGCTCCCACAAGCAGACGAACGAAATCCATACCCAATCCTCTTGATCCTCAGGAACCTCGAGCCCGCCGTGATCTGTCATCGCAGTAGCCAGCGCCTGGGCCGAAGGGAGTTTCTTGCTGAAACCATCCAGCCAGTCTCGATCGAATTCATCGAGCCCGAGCGAGTGAAGCTTCTCCACCAGCGTCTCGTCCGGGAGAGACCGCCCGTGCGACAAGGTGCATTTGCCGTTGCGCTTGAGTGTTCGGCGAAGCTTTTCGTCCTTGGCGGCATGCTCTTCCAGCATCCGATTCATGGCGATGAACAAGATGGACATGATCCCTGGCCCTCCCTGTAAAGATCTGCGTCAACGGGTCGGTAGGATTCCGCGTGAGGCATGATAGTTTTGCAGGTTCCAGGCTTTCCGTGAAGCCGGATTCGCGATCCGCGCGATCCGCGATTGCGACAGAGCGAAGAACGTTGCTGCGGCCCGCCCCGGAGGGGCGCTCCGATCCTAGCCCACCGATTCATCGGTGGGAACAAAATCGCGGGAAAGCGCCGAGTCCCGGAGGGACGAACGAAACGTCGGCGCGACGGCTGATGTCGCGAGCGCCGGGACCGCGGACGATCATTCGTCTCTACGGGACTGCTGCGGCGGTGCGGGATGAGATCCCACCGATGAATCGGTGGGCTATTTCTCAGGCGTCCCTGCGGGACGGCCAGGGTGGGTGCGCACGCCTCGTCGAGCGGAGGAGCTTTGGATACAATGAGGCGTTCACGACCTCGCTCCCCTTCTCTCCCGCCTGCGGTCTGCTTTGACTCTTCAAATCTCTCCCGCGCCGTCGAAATCTGCCTTCAAGGGCGCCTATGCCTTCGTCAGTCTCGGCTGCGCCAAAAACCTTGTCGATAGCGAGCGGATGCTGGGGCTGTTGCGGCTGGACGGCTACGATCTGGTGGCTGACCCGGATGGGGCGGATTTTGTCGTGGTGAACACGTGCGGCTTTATCGAGGCGGCCCGGCAGGAATCGTTCGCCGCGATTCATGAGATGCTGGACCTTAAGCGGCAGGGGCGGACGCGGGGGGTGATCGTCTCCGGCTGTCTGGCCGAGCGGCAGAAGGAGACGCTGCTGGAGGAGTGTCCCGACATCGATTGCCTGGTGGGCGTGTTCGGACGGGAGGAGATCACGCGCGTCGCCGATCGGCTGGTGGGGGACCTCGACGAGCAGCGCACGGTGTTCCGCCCGGCGCCGATCCGCGCACTGCCGGAGACGGACCGGCTCCGCATCACGCCGCGGCACTTCGCCTTCCTGAAAATCTCCGAAGGCTGCGACCGCCTGTGCACCTTCTGCGCGATCCCCAAGATGCGCGGCAAGCACGCCACCAAGCCCTTCGAGGACGTGCTGCGCGAGGCGGAGCAGTTGGCGGCCGACGGCGTGCGGGAGCTGAACATCGTCGCCCAGGACACGCCCTACTACGGCATGGACCTTTACGGCGAGCCGCGGCTGGCGGAGCTCCTGCGAAAGCTGGAGGATGTTCCCGGCATCGACTGGATCCGCCTGATGTACTTCTACCCGATGTACGTCACCGATGAGCTGATCGACGTGATCGCCGGCAGCCGCAAGATCGTGCCGTATATCGACATGCCGCTGCAGCACATCAACGACGAGATGCTCCGCCGCATGGCCCGCCGCGTCACCCGCCGCGAGATTCTGGACCTGGTGACGAAGCTGCGGCGGATTCCCGGCCTGGTGCTCCGCACCACGTTCATCACCGGCTTCCCCGGCGAGACGGAGGAGCAGTTCCAGGAACTGGCCGACTTCGTGGCCGAGCAGCAGTTCGAGCGGATGGGGGTGTTCACCTACTCGTACGAGGCCGACACGCCTTCGGCCCGGCTGCCGGATCACGTGCCCGAGGAAGTGAAGCTCCAGCGGCGCGACCGCTTGATGGCGGTCCAGCAGACCGCCGCCTTCGCCTGGAATGAGCGGCAGATCGGCCGCAAGCTCGACGTGCTGATCGACCGCCCGCTGGAGGGCGAGCCGAACGTCTTCATCGGCCGCACCTACGCCGACGCCCCCGACGTGGACGGCGTGGTCTACGTCACCGGCGAAGGTTTCCAGGCAGGCGATATCGTCCGCTGCGAGGTCGTCGCCTTCCAGGACTACGATCTCGTGGCCGCGCCGGCGGCGCCGCCTCCGCCCGCGCCGCATCGACGGAAGCGGAAGCGATCGAAGCGATAGCCGCGTTTACTTCTCCCGCAGATTCCACACCGGCGAAAATTGTTCGTCGTCGTTGGCCAGGGCCGCGACGGCGCGGGAGAGGAGGACCAGCGTGGGGCCGTCGTCGGGATGCTCATCCAGCAGGTTCCCGAGGATGCGGGCGGCGGTGAAGAAGTCGCTATTCTCAAACGCCTCCAAAGCGCTTTCGTACTGAGACTTGAGTTGTCGCCAGGCGTCGTCGGCTTCGCCCGTCAGCTCGTAAAGATCGATCGGCTCGGAGATGTTGAACATCCTCGCCCGGCACAACCGGCGGATCGAGAAGGAGTCGTCGAGCGTGCGGGCGGTGTCGCCGGTGATCAACAGCGGCGCCTTCACTTGTTTCGTGGCGCCTTGGACGCGGTTGGCCAGGTTCACCGCGTTTCCCAGCGGCGTGTATTTGAACTTGCGATGGGTGCCGGTGTTGCCCACGCGGGCGACGCCTGAGTTGAGGCCGATTCCCAGCCCCATCTCTTCGCCCAATTCCTCCCGCCATCGCCGATTGAGAGACGGCAACACCGCCCGCATGTCGACGGCGGCCCGGCAGGCGAGCGAGGGGTGATCGGGATGCTCCACCGGCGCCCCCCACATCGCCATTAACTCATCGCCGATGTAATCCACCACGACGCCGTGATGGGCGATGACGCAGTCGGAGAGGGCGCCCATCACGTCGCGCACCCAGGCCACGGTTCCTTCCGGCCCGAGCCGCTCGCTGATGCGGCTGAAGCCGCGAATGTCGGCGAAGAGCACCGTGACCGGCGCCTCCTTGACGTCGAGAATCCGCGGGTCCTTCTCCAACTGCTCGGCCAGCTCGCTGGTGT
>JAHWKS010000852.1 GCA_019347795.1 Planctomycetota bacterium
GCCAAGACGCGCGGCGAGGACCTGGAGGAACTGAACGGCCTGATCGAGGCGGGCAAACTCCGGCCGATCCTTGATCGCACATTTCCTTTGGAGCAAATCCGCGATGCCCACGAGCATAGCGAACACTGCCACCCGCGCGGGAAGATCGTGCTGACGATTTAACTCCGATCGATCGCTCTGGACGCGCGGTCGCGGCTTGGGTAATCTTCCGCGCGACGTACGGGGTGGGCTTCTGTTCTCGTTGGGGAGGGATTCGCTCGATGGCCGGTAATGTCAGTTTCTTCACGTGGATTCGTGAGGGCGTGAAGCAGGCGGTGCTGTTGGGCATGTCGGACGCCGTCCACGAAATCGGCACGCCCGACAACGAAGACAACATGAGCCACCGCCTCCTGGAAGTGATCAAAAACGACGGCAAGACAGAAACCGCCGCCGCCTCCAACCGCACGTCCGGAGGACGCAAGCGGCTCGGCCGGTCGCTCAAGGAAATCGGAGCCGCAGCCGACAAGTGACACCCGTTGTGGCGCGGATTCCCTCGCCGCCACGCTTGCGGCCAGCGCGCGCGAACAACCCCCACACGGACTGGGCCGATCTTCCCCCGCCGCCTAGAATTCAGGAAACGCATCTTCATCGCTCCCTCCGCAAACGCTTCCTCCCCAAGTGCGCCAAACGCTCTTCACTATTCCCCATGAAGTCATGGGGATTCCCGTTTTCGGCTTCGGCTGGGTCTTGCTGCTGTGGGCCGTTGGGAGCCTCGTGGCGATTATCCGCGTCTGGCGGCGGCAGGGGTGGAATGCTGAGACGCAGAGTCTCCTGCTCTTTTCGGCGGCCGTGGGGGCGGTGATCGCGTTCGGATTGCCGATTGTCGAAGCGGCGCAGGGGGGTGCCCCGGGACCCGGCGGTGAACCCGCGCCGCCGCAGGGACTTCCCATTCGCGGCTACGGCGTGATGTTGCTCTTGGCGGTGGCCGTCGGCGTGGGATTGGCGGCATGGCGGGCTCAACGGATGGGACTCGATCCCGACGTGATCTATTCCCTCGCGTTCTGGATGTTTCTGTTCGGCATCCTCGGCGCCCGGCTGTTCTACGTCATTGAATACTGGGACGACTTCCAGCGCGACACGCTCGGCGGCACGCTCGCGGCGATCGTCAACGTCACACAAGGCGGGCTCGTCGTGTACGGATCGGTCATCGGAGGATTGGCCGCCGGCGCGGTGTTCATCATGCGGCGGGGGCTGCCCTTGTGGGCGATCGCAGATTTGATCGCACCGAGCATGGTGCTGGGATTGGCCCTGGGCCGCTTCGGCTGCTTTCTCAATGGTTGCTGCTTCGGCGGGGTGTGCGATCTGCCCTGGGCGGCGAGGTTTCCGGCGCAAAGCCCTCCCTACTTTCGCCAGCATCAGTTGGGACAGTTGCACGGATTCCGCATCGCGGCGGATGAGCAAGGACGGCCGATCGCCCTCAACGTGGACGAAGACAGCCCGGCGGCAATGGCGGGATTGAGCGAAGGGGATGCGATCGAGTCGATCCAGCTCCCGCCGCGCGACGCCTTGCAGGCGGCGGCGATGACGCCCGCCTTCGCGGGTCGGGAGATCGAGTTGAAATTCGCCGAGGGTGACGATGCCGCGATGACCATTCCCGAGTGGGACGGCCGTGCGGCGGGCGGTCCCGAGCAACGGCTGGGCCTGCGCGTTATCCAACAGCCCACCGGAGCGGCCCTCGTCTCGCAAGTCACGGTGGGCAGTCCCGCCGACCGCGCCGGCGTGCAGGGGGGGGATGAGCTGCAGGAGGTCCGCCTCCCGCCGACTCCCACCGCCGAGATCGCCCAAAACGTCATGCAGTGGGCCGGGTCGCAAGTGACGCTCGTCACTGAGGGCGGCCGGCGCGCCTGGACCCAAAGCGGCCTGCCGCTGCGAAGCCTGCCGGTCCATCCCACGCAAATCTACAGCGTGATCAACGCCCTGCTGATTTTCTTCTTCCTTTGGGTTTATTATCCCTTCCGCACCCGCGACGGGGAGGTGTTCGCGCTCCTCGTCACGATCTATCCGATCACGCGGTTTCTGTTGGAGGCGATCCGCACCGACGAGCCGTCGCAGTTCGGCACCGGCCTGAGCATCTCGCAACTGGTAAGCGTGGGTGTGTTCATGGTCGCGGCGGTGTTGTGGATTTATCTCTCTCGCCGTCCCTCCGGCAGCGCGTTCCCCGTGGGCCACACTCCTTCCGCGGCGACCACGTAAAGGCGTTCACGCCGTCTCTTGGGAACGGGAAGCATCGGGCGGAGGCCCATGCGGCTCCGATTCCGGAGGCGCGTGTTTCGCATAGCAACCTTCCAGTTCATCCACCACGGCACCATCCCACTGCGGGACGCCGGTCAAGTAGGCGGCCCGCGCGATCATGTGCCCCGCCACCGGGGCCGTGAGGAGGAGGAAGGCGATGGTGAGCACCGCCCGGGAGGCGATTCCCAGCTCGCCGAAGTGCACGGCGACTGACAGGAGAATGCAGCCGACTCCCAGCGTCGTGGACTTCGACGCCGCGTGCATCCGCATGTAGACGTCGGGCAAGCGGACGATTCCCAAAGCAGCCATCAGCGCGAAGATGCTGCCGATCGTCATCAATGCGGCAGTGATCCATTCCATCAGCGGGTCACCCTCCGTTGCAGGTAATACGAGAACGCCACCGTTCCCACGAAGTTCACCAGGGCCAGCATCATCGCCACGCGGAGGAGCACCGGATCGGACTCGGCTATCGAATACACGCCGATCATGCCCACCAGCAGCGTGGCGATGACGTCCAGCGCCACCACTCGGTCGGGGACCGAGGGGCCGCGCGCCAGGCGAAGGAACGCCAGCAGCAGGGCAATGCTCAGCACCACCAGCATCGCGTGCGCCGTGACGGTAGCGGGGTGAGCGAGAAAATCGTCAAAGGTCATCGCAGCAACTCCAAGACGCGCCGCTCCATGCCCTCCTTCACGTGGCGGCGGAGTTTCTCCGGATCCTCGATGTACATCGCGTGAACGAACAGCGTCTTGCGGTCCTCCGAGACATCCAGGCTCAGCGTGCCGGGCGTAAGCGTGATGAGGTTCGCCAGCAGCGTGATTTCGTCGTCCGTCT
>JAHWKS010000055.1 GCA_019347795.1 Planctomycetota bacterium
TTCATCTGTTGGCCACCGAGGGACGCGTTCACATCGATAAAGATCACGTCTGGCATATGGAGGCGCTGGCCGCTGTTTCTCATGAAGATCCGCAACTGCTTTTGGCGACGCCGCACCACGTGATCGACGTTTCCGATCCCGCCGGCGTCGAGCAAGCCGTCGCGTGGTGGACGGAACTTACCAAGCGGGGCGGCGAAGGGATGGTCGTCAAGCCGCTGGCCTTCCTTCACAAAGACCGTCGCGGCTGGGCGCAACCCGCCGTGAAGTGCCGCGGCCGCGAGTATCTGCGGATCATCTATGGTCCTGATTACACGACTGAGGAGAATCTCGCCCGGCTGCGGCAGCGAAGCCTTGGATGCAAGCGATCGCTCGCGCTGCGTGAGTTCGCGTTGGGAATCGAAGCGCTGGAGCGCTTCATCCGCCGGGAACCGCTGCGGCGCGTACACGAGTGCGTCTTTGGGGTGCTGGCCCTGGAGAGCGAGCCGGTCGATCCCCGATTGTAAAGGAGCGATGCCGTGAGGTTCGCCGATTGCCGAGACTTCGTTGATCGACATCGGCGGCTTGGCTCCCCCTCCAGGCCGCAGACATCCCCGAGGCCGCCGCGTAAGATGCAGCGATGGATCCTGAATCTTCTTCCACGTCGCGGCGGTCGCCGTGGCGGTGGTTTTGGCGGACGCTTCTGGCGTGCAGTGTGGTGACGGCGATTGCGCTGTTCGCGGCGTGGTGGGTGATGGTGCGGATGCCCGGCAAGAGCTTTCGCGGCGAGGCCCCGCCGCTGGACGACGACGCGGCCGAGCTGCGCGATCGGCTGCGGCGCCATGTGGAGCGGCTGGCCGGGGAGATCGGCGAGCGGAACCTGCAGCGGTATCCGCAGCTTCAAGAAGCCGCCGCGTACATCGCCGAGGAGCTGGAGGACGCGGGATACGAGGTTTCCCGGCAGACCTTCACGGCCCGCGATCATGAGTTTGTGAACCTCGAAGCGGAGTTGCGGGGGGCATCGCGGCCGGAGGAGATCGTGATCGTCGGCGCCCATTACGACACGGTTCCCGGCTCGCCCGGCGCGGGGGATAACGCCAGCGGCGTGGCGGCGATGCTCTCCCTCGCCCGGCGTGCAAAGGGTTGGAAGCCGGCCCGGACGGTGCGGTTCGTGGCCTTCTCCAATGAGGAGATGCCGTACTTCCAGTCGTCCGACATGGGCTCCTGGGTCTACGCCCGCCGCTGCCGCAAGCGGGATGAGAACATCGTGGCGATGCTGAGCCTGGAGACGATCGGCTACTTCCGCGACGAGCCGGGCAGCCAGCAGTATCCGCCCCCGTTCGGCGCGTTCTATCCGAGCGAAGGGAACTTCATCGGCGTAATCGGCAATGTCGCCTCGCGGCCGCTGGTGCATCGGGTGATCGAGAGCTTCCGCCGCCGTGCGAGCATTCCCTCCGAAGGCGGGGCGATTCCGGCCGACGTCGCCGGCGTCGGCTGGTCCGATCACTGGTCGTTCTGGCAGGAAGGTTACCCGGCCGTGATGATCACCGACACCGCGATCTTCCGCTATCCCCACTACCACCGCCCCACCGACACGCCCGACAAGCTCGACTACGAAAAGACGGCCCGCGTGGTGGAAGGCGTCGAAGCAGCCGTGCGGGAGTTAGCGGGAGCGGAGTGAGCGGCGGCGCGTGCATCGCCTTGCTTAGCGGGCTAGTAACCGCGAACGTCCGATCGGTCCGATGGCTTGGCGTTTGCCTCGTTGTTCCAACCGTAACCTTCGTCCATGGCATCTGTAAGAGAATTGCCGCTAAACAAATCCAAGACAGCGACGAAAGCTTCCCGCGCTCCACCAGCGCACCCGCCAAGGAGAAGGGATGTCGCGACTATAAGCATTTTTAGCCAGTTTTGCATCAGCGACTCCCTTCGCGCTCTGCCGTAATGTCTTTTTCGGTCCAGGGGACATTCCCACTTTTGGGAACACAATACCGATTTCGGCAAACTGTGGCAAGATTTGAGGCCAAAGGCTCCTGATTAGATTTCAAAAAACGAGCCATACGCCGGGAAACCCGCGCCGACCCCTTCGACGCTTCCGTTAATGGCTGCGCTGGTACGCCGCTCGCTATACTAAAGCAGTTGAGCTGACCAGAAGGTTCGTGCCGATGCCGCTCCTCGACCATTTCAATCCGCCTCTCAGCCGCACGCATCCATGGCGCAGCTTTCATAGCGCTTGGGCGGCGGCGATGGCGCGGCTCTTGAACCAAGGAATCTTGCCGCCTGGTTACCACGCGCTTCCATGCGTTGACCATGGAGCGGTCGATATCGGCGGCGAGGTCGCGCCGCAAACGACGTGGGCGCCGCCGGCGCCGCGTGTCGCCCTCGCGGTTGAATTGCCGCCGGCCAATGCGGTCGAAGTTCAAGTGTTCGCGGACGACGGCGATCCGCGGCTTGCGGCGGCGGTGGAGCTGGTCAGCCCGCGGAATAAGGACCGGCCGCAGGCGCGGCAGGCATTCGCCGTGAAGTGCGTCGGATACCTGCAGCAGGGGAGCAGCGTAGTGGTGGTGGATACCGTCACCACCCGGCGGGCTGATCTACAAGCGGAGATCCTTTCGCTCCTGAAGAGCGACGCCGCCGCGACGTCGACGGGCGGCCTTTCGGCGGCCTCGTACCAGGTTGTGGGGGACCCCGACGCGCAGCAACTTCGCCTATGGCCGGCGCCGCTGGCGCTGGGTCAACCCCTGCCGACGTTGCCGCTATGGATCGCCGCCGACTTCTCGGTCCCCTTGGACCTCGAAGCGAGCTATCACGCAACCTGCGACGATCTCCGCATTCGGCTCGCGGGATGAGCGTTGCGGGCTATCGGCGGTTGTCGGCTTAGTCGCGGAGCTTCATGTCGAAGCGGCGGGTGGCCAACTCGGGCGAGGCCTCGCGCTCATCGTCGATGTAGAGCAGCGTCCGATCATGCTGGGCCTGCATCTGGCGCCGGATATCGCGCATGTCCCACAGGAACGCCAGCCCGGAGAAGGCAAGCCACACGAGCGCCTCCGGCACGACCTTCCCCATCAGCCCCAGCCCCGCCAGCGGCATTACGATGAACGCCGCCCAGCCGGCCACGTACATCCATCCTTTGAACGACACGGGCGAGACGCCGTTGCAGCACGTCGATTGCTTAAACCATTCCGGTTTGCCGAACATGATCTGCTCCTGGGAATCGTAACCCGAAGCGCCAGAGCGTCAGCGAGGGCGGAACCAGCCTCCTCGTGGTCCTTCGCTTACGCTTCGGGCTACTTGTTATTGGGAATCTCAATCCAGCCGCGGCGAGCTGCGGCGTTGTTTCTTTTCCGTCGTCGCCCGCTTCTCGCGCAGGCGGCGTTCTTTGGATCCCCGGGTGGGGCGCGTCTTCTTTCGCGTCCGGGGCGGCGTGGCGGCCTCGGCCAGCATCTCCCGCAGCTTATCCATGCAGTCGGCGACATTCCGGCCCTGATCGCGATACCGCTGGCTGGCGAGCACCACCTGGCCGTCGTTGTTGACGCGGTTGCGGAACTTCTCCAGGAAGCGGCGCCGCACCGGCTCGGGGAGCGCATCCGACTCGGCCACCGACCAGTGCATGGTCACCTTGGTATTCACCTTGTTCACGTTCTGCCCGCCGGGACCGCTGCTGCGGGAGAAGGTGAAATCCAGCTCCTTCAGGGGGACCGAAATCGACTTATTCACCACTAACATCGAAAAACTCCGGCAACTGCAGCGATGCAGGTCGCCTCCTGATATTCGTCCCCCGCCGCCGAATCTTGGCCCGACCGCGAATATTTATCGGTGACGACGGCCCTCCGTGGCCTCGAAGGTGGCAACTCGACGGGCGGCGGAGGCCCGTCGTACGGGCGGATATTTGGCCCCGGAAACGTTCCGGCTTATATTAGTCGCAATGAATGGAAGTCGCTGCGCCTGTTTCGGGAGTGAATTTATGCGGGTGGGGACATTGCTCACGCTGATCGCGAGTTGCCTGGCATCGGGATGCGGAGCGGACCCGCTGCCCGAAGCCACCGCTCAAACGGCCGCGAAGGGCGCGGGTCCGACGGCGACGCCGGCCAACTCGGACGGGCGGTCGCCGCCCAACCTCTGGACTCGCGACAAGGGCGTGGACTGGCCGCACTTTCTCGGCCTCACGCGCGACAGCAAATCGCCGGAAACGGGCATCATCGCTCCCTGGCCCGAGGAAGGATTGAAGATCGTCTGGCAGCGGCGGCTGCATGAAAGCTACGGCATTGGCTCGGTGGCCCGTGGGCGGTTCTTTCAGTTCGACCGCGTGGGGGATAAGGCGAATCTCGTCGCCCTCAACGCAGAGACCGGGAAGGAGCTGTGGGAGTTCAGCTACCCCACCGACTACTCCGACTTCTACGGCTACAACGGCGGCCCCCGCTGCTCGCCGGTCATCGATGACGACCGCGTCTACATCTACGGCGCCGCGGGGATGCTCCATTGCCTCCGCGTCGAGGACGGCAAGCCGGTCTGGAAGGTGGATACCGTCAAAAATTTCGGCGTGGTGCAGAACTTCTTCGGCGTGGGGAGCACGCCGGTGATCGAAGGCGACCTCTTGATCGCGATGGTCGGCGGCAGCCCGGCCGAGTCGCAGGACGTGGGGCCGGGGTTTTTTGATCGCGTGGTCGGAAACGGCACGGGCGTGGTGGCGTTCGACAAGTTCACCGGCGAGGTGAAGTACCAGATTACCGACGAATTGGCCGGCTACGCCGCGCCGCAACTGGCCACGATCGACGGCCGGCGGTGGTGCTTCGTCTTCGCCCGCGGCGGGCTGATCGCCTTCGAGCCGGCCGAGGGCGCGGTCGATTTCCACTTCCCCTGGCGGGCGAAGATCCTGGAGAGCGTCAACGCCAGCACGCCCGTGGTCGTGGGGGACGAAGTGTTCATCTCCGAAACCTACGGTCCGGGCAGCTCGCTGCTCAAGGTCCGGCCGGGCGGTTACGACATCGTGTGGCAGGACCACCAGCGCCGCCGCGAGAAGGCGATGCAGACGCACTGGAACACCGCCGTTCACCACGACGGCTACCTCTACGGCTCCAGCGGCCGGCACGAGTACAACGCCGAGCTGCGGTGCGTGGAGTGGAAGACCGGCAAGGTGATGTGGAGCGAGCCGGGCCTCACCCGCGCCTCGCTGCTCTACGTGGACGGCCACTTCATCTGCCTGAGCGAAGACGGCGTCTTGCGGCTGCTGCGGGCGAACCCGAAGAAGTACGATCTCGTCTCCGAATGGACGCCGGTGGACAAAACGGCGAAGACCGGCGCCTTCGGCTTCGGCCCGCCGCGCCTCTTGAAGCCGCCCGCCTGGGCCGCCCCGATCCTCTCGCACGGCCTTCTCTACGTCCGCGGCGACGACCGCCTGGTGTGCATGAAGCTGATTCCGGAGAAATAGACGCGGCCCGCCGGGGATATCAAAACGGATACTGCAATATCCGTGCGTTATCAGGGGATAATTCGACTTCTGTCACTGAGACTGTCTTGTGAAGTTCAACCGACTCGGTTTCGGCGCAATCGTCCTGCTCACACTGACAATTGGTGGATGCTTCTACGTCGGTTCAATTGTCGTTCGCAGTCTCGATCCGTTCCCGGTGCTCGAATTCGTAGACAAGTCCGGTCCTTCAGCCTCCCGCAAGATGTACTCGTGGGACTTCACGATTGATCCTTCTGCGGTTCGACGAGTCTCCATGAAATCTGCGTCTAGCATCGATTCATATTCGACCTGGTCGAAGTTTGAACTATCGCCATCGGACGCCGAAACGCTTTCGTCTGAACTGCACAAAAGAATGGCTGCGATCGACGACTATCTGCAACGTACAAAAGAATGCGAACAGGCGACCCGGACGATCACGTCAATCCCAATTCGTGCTCCCACGTCTGAAACGCCTGACTGGTGGGCGGCACCAACAGGGACGGGTAATGCCACCGAAAACATGCTCTGGTACCTGGATGCGACGTATGGTGTCGCACAAGGCTGCTATACTATCTACGATTCCCAAACTGAAACACTTTGGGTGTACAAATACGCGGCACAACATGACTCACACTGGGAACGCGGGGCACGGCCTCCGTATGCCTATCGTCCACCACCGACACCCCGGAATCGTGACACGGGTCAGAACGGGGTCAGAACGATTTCTTACGTGCCACCGCGGGCGGAGAGGTCTGCATGCCGGAGCGAGTCTACATCGAAACGACTTTCGTGAGCTACTTGACAGCGCGACCCAGCCGCGACGTGGTGATCGCCGGTCACCAGCAGACCACTCACGAATGGTGGGATACGCGACGAGAGAGCTACGAACTTTGCGTCTCCCAGCTGGTCCTGGGGGAGGCGGGCGCCGGTGATCCGCAAGCCGCTCAAGAGCGGCTTGCGGTCTTGAACGCCATGCCCCTTCTGGAAACAAGGCGTGAAGCCGTGGCGCTAGCGAAAGAACTGATCCAGGCAGGCGCGCTGCCGGCAAAAGCTGCAGACGATGCGCTGCATATTGCCATCGCAGCCACAAACGGAGTATCCTACTTATTGACGTGGAACTGCCGCCATCTAGCGAATGCCGCGATGCGGCCCATGATCGAATCGGTCTGCGCGGCCGAGGGCCTCAAGGCCCCGATCATCTGTACGCCCGAGGAACTCTTGGAGGCAAAGCCATGAACGATCCGATTGTCGATGAAGTTCGGCAAGTACGCGATGCCCACGCTGCGCGCTTCAATTACGACTTGGACGCGATCTTTCGAGACATCAAAGAGCAAGAGAAGATGAGCGGACGTAATTTCGTCTCCTTTCCGCCGCGTAATGTAGAGCCGAACCAGGCGCTGCAGCCGACCGAATCCGCCATTCCGGATTCTCAAGGTTGAAAGTCGCCTTAAGGCGGCCCCCTCGGCTGAGTTTTAACGTTGGGCAGTGGAGGTAATCTGAGCGGTGATGCCCGAAGAATCCGTTTCCCTGTTGCGTCCGCGAGTTCGAAATGGGGGGCGCTAGCGGAGTAACCTGCGTCATGGGAAGCCGCGCCGCCGCCCGGCGCGGGACTTTTCGATCTCGGTTACGATGTGTCCGTTGCGGAAGACGGTGACGGTTCCGGTGGACTCGCTGACGCTGACGGCGATTGCCTCGGTGGCCGCGGTAATCCCGGCGGCGGCGTGATGGCGGGCGCCCCACCCACGCGGCAGGGGGTCAGCTTCTTCATCCTGCGGCGTGGTCTGGAGATAGGCGCCGCAGGTCGCCAGCACGCCTTCTCCGGAGATGATGAACGCTCCGTCAATCGTCGAGAGCTCCTTCACGGTCTCCTCCAGGTTCGGGTCGAGCACGTTGCGGACTTCCTCAGAATAGCCGTGGAACGGGTTGAGGATCAGTTGTCGCGACAGCGTGACGACGCGCTGGGAGTCGCCGATCACAAACAGGGCGCCGACCGGCTTCCCCTCGCGACCCTCGCTTCCAAGCGCCGCGGCAATGCCGATCACCCGCTCCACAACTTCGGGAAGCAGGCCCTTGGGAAGGCTTTCCTCGCCTGGCTGGGAAGCGAACATCTCGGTCTCCGCCCCCACCTCAGTGATAATCAGCGTATCCAGCGCTCCGCTGGCGGGGAGTCCGGTGAGGCAGGCGGCGATGTCCCCCCGCCGGACGAGCTTTCGCGACAGCGCCAGAAACACGGCGATCTTCACCTGCCCCATCCGCGAAAGCGCCACGTTGGGGACGCGCAGGAACCGCGCGCCGCGCTCCTCCAGCTCGCGTTGCTCGGCCTGCGTCTTGGCGATGTAGATCACCTTCTCGCGAAGCTCCGCCGGCAGCGGCAGTTGCTCTCCCGCGAGCGCGTCGGCGTAAACGAAGATCGCCGCGGCGCCGCTGGACTCCACGACGGCCTTCAGGTTCTCCACCAGCGCGCGACAGATGCGTCGCGATGTCGTCTCTTCGTGCACGTTCTGCTCCCCGGGGCGACAGTCGCATCGAGACCCTATCCCTCATTATAGAACGGATGCCGCTCCGGGGGCCGAAGTTACGGCGTGCGGCTCCGACGCTTACTCGAGGACCGTAGGCGAGTCGAGGGGCGGCATCAGGTCGAGGCTCCCCAGCGGAGCGACGGGCGTCACCTCCACTTTTCGCTTCTCCAGGGCCGCCACCGCGTCGGCCATCCGCTGCAAGACCGCCACGATTTCCCGGCCGGCGTCCTCGCCGAGCTGAACTTCGAGGGCTTTCCGGGTGGCGTAGGTGACGACAGGTCTGGACATGCGGGGGCCTCGAAGGTGCGGGTCGTGGTGCGCGCGTAGTTCAACAAATACGCCGTGCGGCGTCCGAGGTCAAATGAACGACGGAGAGTGAACGTACGGCGTCGGCTGATTCGCTAAACTGGCGGATACGGTGGAATCGAGACGACTCGCACAATCGGAGAGATCATCATGAGCTGGCTCCGCTACCTCAACCATGACTGGTGGCAGACGAGCGAGATCGACTCGCTTAACCGCAAGCTCCGCCACGTGCAGCGTTCCCGCTCGCAGGTGGACGCCCGGCTGCGGGAGGAGATCGATCAGCTTTCCAACGACCTGGGGCGGGCCCTGTTGCTCTTGCACTCGCTGGTCGAAACGTGCGTCCGCAAAGGGGTGCTCACGCGGGACGAGATCCGCGATGTGGCCCGGGAGATCGACCTGGCGGACGGCGCTGCCGACGGGCGGGTGGATCCCGCGGCCCTGCGTCCGCCGGAGGAGCAGCTTCCCGAGCGGCCGCCGACGACGCTGGAATACCTGCGAGACCTTGAGAAGCAGCCGATCGACAGCCCCGGCGAGTTCCTCAACAAACTGGAGCGCGAGAACGGACCCGGCCGGTTGTAGCGGTTGTAGCGGCTGCGACTTTGCCGGCCGGCGGGAAATTGTCGCCCGGTGCGCTTGATTTGGCTGGGGGGGATTTTATGCTGGTAGCAGTTGCGCCACAGGGACGGCGCGCAGGCAACTCCAGGGATGATCTCTCCGCAGACAACTCCTCGAGGAGCGGGAATCATGGCGACCAGAATTTCGTGCTTGGCGGTTCTGCTGACGTTCTGTCTCTCGGCCGGCGGCCTGTTCGCCCAGGATCCACCAGCCCAAGGGGGGCAGACGATTAACGCGGGCGGCGCCCAGCCCGACGAGCTTTCGGGCCTGACCGAGGCCGTGCGGCGGCTGGAGATGCAGATCAACGCCCTTTCCAACAAGTACGTGACGCGCGAGGAGTTTAACATGCTCCAGACGAACGTCACCGACTTGACCGACGGTGTGGACTCGCTGCAGGGGGTGGTGCAGGATCAAGGCGAGCAGATTCGGCAGATCGACGAGAAGTATGAGAATTCGATCGCCGTGCTCCAGGATCAGGCGTCGCAGATCAACCGCATCCTCGACGCCATCTCCCGCACCGACAGCCAGAACCAGCCGATCCTGAACATCGCCAGCGCGATGCAGAGCCAGGAGTTCCGTCGCGACTTCTCACAGGCGATCAACGATGGGCTTCGTGAAACTCAAATGGGAAAGCTGGAGGTTACAAACAACATGAGCACGTCGCAGTACCTGCGGATCAACGGCGAGCTTCGCCTCATTCCAGCGTTCACCAAAATGGACGTTCAGGTGCCGGTGGGAACACTGACGACTGAACTTGCGGGTGAGGCTCCGAAGAATTGGGTCGTTGCGCCCCCCAACTACACGCAAGGCATCATCATCGCCCCGCGGCAAACATCGTTCCTGATGACGTCCTTCTAAGTGCGAGACAGAGCGGAAGGGGTCGGAGAAGTTTTTCGGCCATGGATCTTGCGATGTGGCAAGACGATGGGCCGAAAAACATCCCCGACCCCGTCGCGTCACCTCCCGACCCCGTCGTGCTACTTCTTGGCCGGTTCCGGTTTTGCCTTGGCGGCGGGTTTGGGGGGATCGATGGGGGCGAGGATTTGGATCGCCTTCTTGCCCTTCAGGGCGCCGGGCGAGGCGTGGAACTTGGGGACGTTCTGAATCGCCACGGTCAGTGGAGATTTGACGTCCTGCTCCGTGGTGATGATGTCGCCCACGCGGAGTTCGATGAGGTCCTTCATCGTGATCTTCGTGCGGGCGAGCATGGCCCGCACTTCGACGATCGAGGCGTCGAGTCGTTCGCGCACCCGGTCGCGATTGTCGGGGCTGGACTGCCGGCCGCCGTAGGTGGCCCAGGAGTTCGACTGCAGCTTGTTGCTGACCCGCTCGATCGAGTTGAACGGGATGCAGAGGTTGAGCATGCCCCGCACCTCGCCCACGGTCAGCTCAAAGCTGATCAGCACCACCACTTCGTTGGGCGGCACGATCTGCACGAGCTGAGCGTTGCTCTCCACGCGATCCACCACCGGCTCGATGGGGAGCACGTTATCCCACGCCCCCTTCATCTCCTTGAGAAACAGGCTGGTGATCCGCGACACCAGCCGCAGCTCGATCTCCGTGAGCGGGCGCCGCGTGGGGGTCCCTTGCTCTTTGCCGCCCCCCAGCAGCCGGTCGATGATGGGGAAGAGGATCGTGGGGTTGATGTCGAGGATCAGGTGCCCGTCCAGCGGCTCGGCCCGGATCAGGTTGAAGCAGGTCGGGTTCTCCAGGCTGTAGACGAACTCGCCGTAGGTAAGCTGGTCCACGCTGGTGAGCTTCAGCTCGACGATGCACCGCAGCATGGCCGAGAGGGCGGCCCCGAAGTTGCGGCTGAACCCCTCGTGCACCGACTGCAGCGCCCGCATCTGCTCTTTGCCGACGCGCTCGGGACGTTTGAAATCGTAGGCGGTGATCTTGCCGGTCACGCGCACGCCGCCGGCGGTCACCCCCAAGTCTTCCTTCCGCTTCCCCGGCGTCAGCGAGCGCGCGGCGCCGGTGGCCTCCATCGAGTTGAGGAGGTTTTCGACTTCCGATTGAGAGAGAATGTCTTCCGACATGAAAGCGGCCGGCGCGTTGCGATTACTGGCCTCTGACCCGTGACTCCTGACCCTGACTCCTGACCCTGACTCCTGACCCTGACTCCTGACCCCTGACCCCTGACCGCTCGACTGCGGCTACGCCGGCAAGCCGGCGGCTTGGGCCTACGCGTTCACCGCACTTGCCCGTCTCCGTACACGACGTACTTGTAACTCGTCAGCTCGCGGAGGCCGCAGGGGCCGCGGGCGTGGAACTTGTCGGTGCTGATGCCGATCTCGGCCCCCAGGCCGAACTCGCCGCCGTCGTTGAAGCGCGTGCTGGCGTTGACCATCACAGCCGCGCTATCCACCTCCGCGGCGAACCGCCGGGCGGCGAACAAATCGCGGGTCACGATGGCGTCCGTGTGATGCGAGCCGTAGCGGTTGATGTGCGCGATCGCCTCGTCGAGCGACGGCGCCACTTTGACCGAGATGATCGGCCCCAGGTACTCGGCGTAGTAATCGTCTTCCGTGGCGGCGCCGGCGCCCTCGATCAGCTCGCAGGTCTTCTCATCGCCGCGAATCTCGATGTTATGCGCCGCCAGCGCCCGCCCGATTCGGGGGAGGAACTCGGCGGCCGCGTCGGCGTGGACCAGCAGCGACTCGGCCGCGTTGCAGACCCCCAGCCGCTGGCACTTCGAGTTGACCGTGAGCCGCTCGGCCATGTCCAAATCGGCGGCGGCGTCCACGTAGACGTGGCAGTTGCCGGCGAAGTGCTTGATGACCGGCATCCGGGCTTCGGCGGTCACGCGGCGGATCAGCCCTTCGCCGCCGCGAGGGATCGCCACGTCGATGTAGTCGTCCAGCGAGAGAAAATGCCCGACCGCCTCCCGATCGTTAGTCGCCACCAGTTGCACCGCTTCAGACGGGATGCCCACCAAGGCGGCCTGCTCGGAGAGGATCTCGACGAGCGCCTGGCTGCTGTGAGCCGCCTCCTTGCCCCCGCGGAGGATGACCGCGTTGCCGCTCTTGATGCAAATCGCCGCCGCGTCGGCGGTCACGTTGGGACGCGACTCGTAGATGAAGAACACCACCCCCAGGGGAACTCGCACCTTGGCGATCTCCAAGCCGTTCGGCCGCCGGGAGGACTCGATCACCTCCCCCACGGGATCGGGAAGCAGGGCGACTTCCTCCAATCCGCGGGCGATGGCCTCGATGCGGTCGGGCGTCAGACGCAGCCGGTCGGTCTGGGCCTCGGTCAGTGCGTACCCCGGCGCCGCCTCCAGATCGCGGCGGTTCGCCTCTTGGATCTCATCGGCGCGGGCCCGAATCTGCTCGGCGGAGTGCCGCAGCCAGGCGTTCTTGTTGGCGCCGCTCACCTGGGCCAACTTCGCGGCGGCCGATTTCGCCCGCTCGGCCACCGTCAGACAGTACTGGCTCAGATCGTGGAACTCAGCGATCGACATGTCGCAAACGTGCAAAAAGTCAGACGAGATCGGGAGATAGGTTCTCCCAGGAAAGTATCGCCAAAGGGGCCGGCGGGGTCAACGTCGATCGACGACATCGAAGTAGGCACACTCCGTGTGCCGTTTGCATTCGCGAACGGAGTTCGCGGACGGCACACGGAGTGTGCCTACTACCTTCGCGTC
>JAHWKS010000853.1 GCA_019347795.1 Planctomycetota bacterium
TCACCAGCGCCTCGGGACTGTTCGCCGATCAGGTGGCCGAACAAACGTTGGCGCTCGTGCTGGGACTCTTGCGCTGGTTGCCGACGATCTTCCGCGCCATGCTGCGGAAGGAGTTTATTCGCCGCCCCACCGGCGACCTGCACGGGGCCACCGTCGGCATCGTCGGCTTCGGGGGCAACGGGCGGCGGATTGCCGAGGTGCTGGCGCCGTTCCGCGCCCGCATCCTCGCCACAGATCTCTTCCCGGTCGATAAGCCGCCGTACGTGGAGGCGTTATGGCCGGCGGACAAGCTCGACGACCTGCTCGCGGAGGCGGACATCCTGATCCTCACGCCGCCGCTGAATGACGACACCCGGGGAATGATCGCCGCGCGAGAACTATCGCGGATGAAGCGGGACGCGCTCTTGATCAACGTCGCCCGGGGACCGGTGGTCGTGGAGCGGGACCTGGTCGCGGCTTTGCAGTCGGGCCGGCTGGCCGGCGCCGGGCTGGATGTGACGGAGGTCGAGCCGCTCCCTCCCAGCAGCCCGTTGTGGGACTTGCCGAATGTCATCATCACGCCGCACGTCGGCGCCCAATCGGCCCGCCGCAACGAGGACGCCACGCGTCTCTTCTGCGACAACCTCCGCCGCTACCTCGCCGGCGAGACGCTTGTGAACGTGGTGGACAAGCGGCTGGGCTTCCCCGTAAGCGGCCCACGATACGGGAATTGGGGAATTGGGCGAGTAGCGAATGGCGAGTAGCGAATGGCGAATCGGGAGAAGAACGACTCCACTCGCTACTCGCCGTTCGCTATGCGCCTATCTCATTCCCTGTCCGAGATTCCGGGGAGGCGTTTGCCTCCCCTCCGAACGCAAGGTAGGGTTTCTTGATCGACGGATGCGATTGCTCCCTGCGCCCATTCGCGGCGTGTGTTCGCCCTCTTCCGTTGTTTTTCGATCCTTCGACGACGCATGTCGCCGCCAGCAGAAAGCGAGCGTGGGTTATGTACGCGGTTCGCAGTTTCCTGCGAAGCGAGGACGGCCCGACGGCGGTGGAGTATGCGGTGATGCTCTCCTTGATCGTGGTGACGTGCATGAGCGCCGTCACGGCCTTGGTGCAGCAAACGCAGGCCAGTTACAACAACTCGGCCACTGCCATCAACAACGCCATCACCTCCGCCTCGAGCAGTTCGAGCTAGCAAACGCCCGACCTGATTCGTTCATCGCCGACCGTTGGCGATTCGCCCGCCCGCTCGCCCTGGAAACGCGGCGGCGGCAACCGCGATCGCCAGCGGTTTTTTTCTTGCGTTGGTCCGATTCAAGCTTGTTTCGCCGTCGCGGCCACGAGGCGCTATTCCACGAAGCGAGATCCGCTGGGCGCCGCCGCATCACCGTCGGCAGGCGCTGACGCCCCCGAAGCAGCCGATTCGGCGCTCGATTCCGGCGCCTCCGGCAATAAATACTCCGGCAGGCGCCAGAGGCGGATGGCGTGGTCGAACTCGTTTTCCCAGCGGTTCTCGCTTTCCACCGGCTTCCACAAGCCGCCGCCCGAGACGATATGGCGGCCGTCGGGAAGAACCGCCAGCGTGTTGAAAATGTGGTTTCCATGGGAGACCTGGGCGACTTCTTCCCCGGTTTCCACATTCCACACGCGGAGCGTGCGGTCATAGGCGCCGGTGAAGAGCCAGCGGTCATCGGCCGAGAAGGCCACGTCTTGCACGCGGTCGGCGTGTCCCGCGAAGCTGCGGACTTCCTTTCCGGTGGCGGCGTTGTACATCCGCACCAGGTTGTTGCGAAGTCCGTTCGCGATGTACCGCCCATCGCGGGACCAGGCGACGCAAAACTGCGGTTCGTTTTGCGCGTCGAGCTTCAGCACTTCCTGGCCGGTTTCGATGTCCCACACCCTGGCCGACTCGTCAAAGCTGACGGTCACCGCCTGCCGCCCATCGGGCGAAAACGCGGCGTCGCAAACCCACCACTTATGGCCGCGGAGAACCTGAAGCTGCTCCCCGGTCGCGGAGCCCCAAACGCGGGCCGTATTGTCGCAGCCGGCGCTCAGGATCTTCGTTCCGTCCGGGGAAAACGCAACGCTGTAGAGACCGTCGTCGTGAGCGTGAACGTCGGCAATCGATTTCGCCTTGCCGAGGTCCCAAATCCACACCCGGCCGGCGCGGTCGCCCGTGACGACGCGCGTCGCTTCGCGATTGATATCGACGGCGACCCCTCGCTCGCGCTGATGTCCATCCAGCACGTGCAGCACACCGCCGGTCTTCACGCTCCACACCCGCGCCTTTCCATCCCCGGCGCCGGAGACAAGCAGGTCGCCCGCCGCGGCCAAGGAGGAAATGGGGCTCTGGTGCGCCTCGAACGTTTGCACCAGCGACATTCGGTCCGCCTCGGATGGGGCTTTGGCCGCAAGCGTCGCCGGCCGATTACTGCCGGCATGAAAGTCCGACCGCTCTAATGACCAATAGGAAAACCATGCGGCGGCGCCCAGGCCCAAGAACAGCACGCAAAGCAAGACGGCCGCGATCACGCCGCACGTGATGAACGTCGCGGGCGCCGACGTGGGCTTTCTGGGCGGGGCGTAATCGAAGCGACGCTCGTGAAGCTTCTCCTCGATCCGCTGATCAATGAAATGCCGCAAAGCCTCGGCGACTTCCGCCGGACTTTGATAACGCTCGGCCGGGTCTTTCGCCATCATGGTCATGAGAATGTGCTCCACTTCGGGAGGAACGTCGTTGCGAGATTCAGCAAGCGGCGGCGGGTCGTGCTCGCTGTGGGCCTTAATCTTTTCCAGCACCGAGCCCTCGCCGAACGGCGCCCGGCCGGTCAGGAGTGTGTAGAACGTGCAGCCGAGGCTGTAGATGTCCGCCCGGATGTCGGCCGCGTGCGCGTCTTCGGCCTGCTCGGGGGCGATGTAGTCGGGCGTGCCCATCATCGTCCCCATCTGCGTCAACTGCCGCAGCACGTCGGCCGCCGGCGCCCGCTGCGCGGGATGGCTGTCTTCAACGTCGCCCGCCGCCGTCTCGCTGGCGAAGTTCGCCAGTCCGAAGTCGAGAATCTTGACTAATGCGGAATGCGGAGTGCGGGATGCGGAATGT
>JAHWKS010000056.1 GCA_019347795.1 Planctomycetota bacterium
TGTCTTTCCTCAATACGGGCGGAGTGGCAGTACGCCGCGCATTATATCGTTAGACGACGGCGCCCGGCTACCTAATCCTGCAGCATCACGCGCTGGCGGAAGGCGCTGGCGGGCAGCCGAACGCCCGCGGCTTCTAAGCGGCTCATGAACGTGGGGCGGATGCCGGTCGATTCAAAATGGCCGCGGGTGCGGCCGGTCTCGTCGATGCCCGACTGCACGTACTTGTAGATGTCCTGCATGATGATCGTGTCCTGCTCCATGCCGACCACCTCCGTGATGTGCGTCACGCGGCGGATGCCGCCTTGCAGCCGGTTGGCCTGAATGATCAGGTCGATGGCGCTGGCGATCTGCGTGCGCATCGCTTTAATCGGCAGCTCGAAGCCGGCCATCATGATCATCGTCTCCAAGCGGGCCAGCGCGTCGCGCGGCGTGTTGGCGTGGAGCGTGGTGAGCGAGCCTTCGTGCCCCGTGTTCATCGCCTGGAGCATGTCGAGCGTTTCCGCGCTGCGGCACTCGCCGATGATGATTCGCTCCGGCCGCATGCGGAGGGCGTTTTTCACCAGGTCGGTGGCCGTCACCTCTCCCTTGCCCTCGATGTTCGGCGGCCGCGTCTCCAGCCGCACCACGTGATCCTGCTGAAGCTGGAGTTCCGCCGCGTCCTCGATGGTGACGATGCGGTCGTGGTTGGAGATAAAGCTGGAGAGCGTGTTCAAGAGCGTCGTTTTCCCCGAGCCGGTGCCTCCGGAGATGATGATGTTCAGCCGGGCCTTCATCGCCCCTTCCAGGAGCATCACCATCTCGGGCGTGAAGGCCTTGTAGTTCAAGAGGTCTTCCAGCTTGAGCGGGTTGGAGCCGAACCGGCGAATCGAAACCGCGGCCCCGTCCAACGCCAGCGGCGGAATGATCGCGTTGAAGCGGGAGCCGTCCGACAGGCGGGCGTCCACCATCGGGCAGACTTCGTCCACGCGCCGTCCCACTTTCGAGACGATGCGGTCGATAATCTGCATCAGGTGGTCGTTGTCGCGGAACTCGACGGTGGACCGCTCCAGCTTCCCCTTCCGCTCGCAGTAGATGTGCTTGGGCCCGTTTATGAGGATATCGCTGATCGAATCGTCTTTGAGGAGCAGCTCCAGCGGCCCCAGTCCGAACGTTTCATCCAGCACCTCCTCGATCAGCCGCTCCCGCTCCTGGCGGTTGAGGAAGGTGTCTTCCGTATCGCACAGGTGCTCCACCACGAGCCGGATCTCGCGGCGCAGCACATCCCCCTGCAGCTCGCCCACCTTCGTCAGGTCGAGCTTATCGACCAGCTTGGTGTGAATCCGCCGCTTAAGGTTTTCGAACTCTTCCTGCTTGGCCGCCTCAGGGGCGGGCTGAGTCGCAAACGCCTTCGCCATGACAGTTTTCCCGTGCCGGTGAGAGAGGAGACTCACAATATTCCACAGGAAACATAGCTTAGAGACGGCGGCATCGATTTGGACTCGGTTGGCGAGCCCGGCACTGGCGTGTCCCGGCGGGCGAAAAAAGTTCTGAAATTTTCCTCCGGGAAGCTTGACTATCGGCCTCCGGCGCGGTAACTTCACTCCACTCAAAAATCTAATCCTAGGGGGCGGTAGCATGAACTCCTCCCTGTCCGAAACTGCGGAACCTGTTGCCAATTCTCTTGGGCTCGCCCCCCCCCGCAGTTTTCGTCTTCGTACTCTCTGGGCGGCGGTGTTTCTCACCGGGTGTTCGTCGTCCTCTGCTTCGGTAACTCTGGGGCCAGAAACGGACGAACTCATTGTTCCCGTTTCCCTTGGGCTCCGTGAACCCACGCGCATCGAGGCGGGCGAGATGGACGATTCCCGATGGTTGCAACGTCGCCTGAGGCTTGAGAACCGCGGCGACGAAACCATCGCCATCGACCGCATTGATGCCGATTGCCACTGCGTAACATTTGAGAACGCTCTTGTAGCGCTCAAGCCTGGCGACAGCATTGAAGCAAATCTGGTTATCGATCTGCGAGACGACAGGTCGTTCAAGGGTCTTCTCGGAGTTCCAGCGAGAGGGTTCGATGCGCAAGACCGCGAGATTTTCTCAGTGGTGGTTTGCACACGTGCGCCGCCATAGCGCCGACCTCGCCGAGTCTTGGGAGAAAATGCCGTGGGAATGACTCGCCGCAAATCGCCGCGCGGGCGCGCGTTTACCCTGGTCGAACTGGTCGTGGTTCTCGCCATTATCGCGCTGTTGATGGCCTTGATCCTCCCCGCAGTCCAGTCAGCACGTGAGACGGCTCGCCGCGCGTCCTGCGCAAACAATGTCCGACAGATTGGATTGGCGATTCAAAACTTCGAGGCGGCGCACCGTCACTTTCCACGCGCCTATTGCGGAAAAGTCTTCAGCCAACCTGATTGGTGTCTGTCGCCGTCCGGACAGATTGTCGGTTTCCTTGGCGATCAGTCCACGGCCGCGGATATTCGCGCCACAAGTCACTCGCTTCGGGATTCGGATTGGGATCGGTTGCCGATCAACGCCTTTCCCGTACTCTGGTGTCCCTCCGACGCGTTAGCCGAGGGCCGCGCGTCGAGCTATCGTTTTTGCCGCGGCGTTCTGCCGCTTTGGCCGAAAGACCCAGGAGGCGTCTTCCGAAGATTTCAACCGACACGCGCCAGTGACGTGACAGATGGTTATTCGCAGACGGCTTTTGTATCAGAACGCCTGATTGGGACCACTCGCGGCGCCGACGAACGCCGGGATGCGTTGGTTTCCCGTTCGCAGTCTCACGCGCGGCTAGCTGCTGATTGTGTCGCGATCAACGGGGGTGCGCCGGTAGGATTTCTGCAGTCGCCGCACGCGCCCCTCGGCAGCCGCTGGTTAAGCGGAAACTGGTTGCACGTAAGCTACTATCACTTCTCTCCGCCAAACACCGCCTGGCGGGATTGCGTGGGCGATGGCGCCCACGTGGGGATGGCTCTCTTGTCAGCACGCAGTAACCACATCGGCGGCGTCCACGTGGGCTTCGGCGACGGGCGATCCGAATTCGTCGGCGATTACATCGACCTCGGCGTGTGGCGAGCTTGGGCAACTCGAGCGGGAGGCGAAGCAATTTCCCCTCGTGGGTAGGTTTAAGGTTCTAGTATGTTTGCTATTCCGGCCTTTCTTATCGTCGGGACGCTCGCCGCATCGCCGGATCAGTCGAGCGAGTTGGCCCGAGCGTCGGCATCCCTGGAATCGTACTTGACCCGTATCGCGGTCCTGCGAATCCGATATACGGAAACACACGCGCCCTCTGGCACGACGGACCTGCCAGCAGATCCTTTTGCCGAACCGAAGTTGTACGAAGAACTAAACTCAAACCGGGATATGCGGCGCCATCACGTGCTGCTGTACGCTGGGACTTCGCTGCGAATGGTCCATATCGACCGGAACTTGGATTCCACGGATGACGCTGGCGCGCATAAGGAGGAACTCGCGCTCCACAAGGGCAAGATAACCACGCTGGACCATACAAGAAAGCATTTCAATCGGAGGTCCCCGTCCGTCGCTGTTCCGTTTCCATTTCTGCCGGTGGATCCTTTGGGGGTTCGGACGCTCGGTACGGTCGATACGCCAATTAGCGAATTTCTAAACCTACCTGGCGTTACGTCCTACGAGGGAACCGACGAGGTCGATGGAGAGACTGTCATTATCGTCAAAGTGGGCCCGAATATTCCCTCGCCGCCGCGACCAAGCACCTGGCCTGACAGTGCGTATTTGCGACTTTTCCTCGCTCCCGCTCATCGGTATTTGCCGGTGCGGACGGTCCTAGGCGGGGCGCTACGAAGAATGCCCGATGGAGAGTTTGAGATGTCGCTCGCTGAGTTTAAGCCAGTGCGCGACGCGGCCCGCGGCGACCACACTGTGCCGTTCCCACACAGCATGAGAATCAGCTACCCGAACGGGAGATGGACATCATGGTCAATTCAAAGCGCTCTGATTAATCCCCCCGTTTCGAGCAGCGAGTTTGTATTGACCGCGCTCCCTGGTTACTCGGTTGCGGAGGAGGGACGCATGGCTGGTCTGCGTGGGGGCCCGGAACGTCGGGAGGAGCGAGTTCAGGAGTCGGTCGAAGAAGCACGGCGATTGCTTACAACCGTCGAACCGCCGCGCTCGTTACCAGCGCGAGGAATGTATCTGTGGGGTGTTGCAATTGGTGCAGGAGCCGCTTTGGCGCTGTTGCTCGTTTTCTTTTATTGTTGGAGGTAACGATGATCATCTACCGAATCTTGTTTGCGGCATGCATGACTAGTATCTTCATGCTTGGGATAACGAGGGGCAAAACCGCTGGCGAGTTTTCCGCACTTAGTGCAAGTGAGACGGGGATGCTTTTCGGTGGTGCTGTCTGTGAGGAGCTCGACGGCCTTTCCGAGTGCGAACAGTGTGCGCAGGTTGAAGGCGAACCGGAAGAGGAAGACGATGTTTCAATCAGATGTTCGACTATCGGCGACAGGTACGTATGCTGGCCGATCTCGGGGCCATGCGTCGACTGTACTCTCGTCAATGAACAAAAATGCGGCGGAGACGAGTTGCACTTTGAAGGATTAGAATGTGACGGCTTGGGCGTGCCCGTGCGCGCCTGCACACGGATAAAGAATGACGGGAGTTCGGTTAGCTGTGAAGACGAGTGCCCTGAGTGAAACTGATGCGGGTTGCTCACTGGAAGATGAATTTCCGACTCAACTATCCTGCGCGCCGTCTACTTTGTCGAATTGCCGCCGTCTCATACGCCGTCACGTGGAGTGCTGTCGGCGTCGGGGAGGATAGCACGAGGGCCGATGCGCAGGTGTGCGGAGCGAACAGTTTGGCTCTCGCTGCTGCGTACGTAGCAGATATTCACGCGTCAGACATTTACTCGTTGCTTTCAGCCGAACGCGCACCCTTTTCGTTAGGCGATCTCGAAGACGCCGCGCGTAAAGCCGGTCTTCGCTCTTCCGTTTTGCGATGGAAGAACAAGGAGGCGGCGAGATTTCATTGTCCAGCGATTCTGCATGTTCGCGGTCAATCCTCTTCGACTCAGTGCGACCACTTCATTGTCTGTTTTGGTGAGAGCGAAGAGTTCCTCTGCGTCGCAGATTACCCGCGACCGCCAACTTTGGTCCCGCGCGACCACGTATTCGAGTACTGGGAAGGAGACGCTCTCTATGTGGACGATGCGACAGGCCGGCGGATAACACATCTTCAGATTAACTCGCAAGACTTCACGCGCCAACTGGCATTGGTAGCGATTGCTGTGTGCGTCGTTGCGTTGGCCGCAATACGGGGAGTCGCGTATTGGCGTCGTCAAGCGCGTCTTGACGATATTTAGATTTTAATGCCACTACGTTTTGTAATTACGTAAATCAGAGTGGCCGAATGCGACACGCTGCACTCTTCCTGCTGCCGGTGATCCTCGCCATCAGCGTGGCGATCGCTTTGGTCGGTCAAGCCGGTGGTTGTGCCTGCGAAACTCGATGCTCCGAAAAAGCTTCTCAAGGTTGATGGGAGCGAGGTCCCGCGGGGGCAGCCGGCGGAGGTTGTGTTTCAACTGAGCAATGAAGGAAACCTTGATGTTCAGATTAAGGAGGTTTCCAGTAGCTGTTCGTGTTTGGTGCCATCACAGATGAAGGGCCGTACAATTAGAGCCGGCGAGCAGATGCCGTTTAAGGTGCTTGTTTCCATCCCGCAGGCCGGAACACAGACGCGGACTTTAATGGTGTTCCACAATGGACGCGGCAGTCCATTAGTGTTACAAGTTCAGGTTTCTGGCGCTGTACGTGTTCCATTTGTCGCGAAAGTCGTGAACCCGGTGACTTTTTTTGACGATCTATCACAGATGCGCGGCGAACAGAGTATCGTCGTGAAGACGGTCGAGAATCTCGGAGAGCCTCCGTGGTTGAATGCTTAGCGCGCAACATCCGAGCATTAAAATCACGCGGCAGGAGGTAGAGGAGGCGCCAACAGCCGACGCGGGACTCGTTCGCCGGACGTACGAGTACGCGGTGAGTTGGCGCGAAGTTACCGACGAGCGCATCGTCCGGGCGAGGATCTACACACATCCCACCTCTGAGGCTGAGCCAAGGGCGTATATCGGTACCGTTCTGGCGTTGGCCAACCCCCCGCAATTTCACCCGAAAGCGGTGTATTTGGAAGATGGTCGCGTGGAACAGGATGTTGTGATCTTCCGCGCGTCCGGGAACGGCTTCGCTCGGTCGTGGAGAATCGCTGACCAAGCCATATTGCCGGACTGGTTCTTCACTGAGTGGAGCATGGAAGACGGAAAGCTGATGTTGCGAGTTGCCTTGAAGGACGGCTATCAGATCGGCGACGCGGCGCATTTTCGAATTCCCCTTGTCCGCGACGACGGCGCCGCGGACGAGTTACAAATCGCCGCATTTCCGGCCCGCTGACGTTGCCCGTCCGAGTTCAATGCGGACAGATCATCGGCCTGAGACGATCAACGATTGCGTCGAGCACTTCCGCGTCGCTGGGGTAGTCGCTGGGGAGGATGGTTCGCAGCGGGATGGGCGTTTCATCCATCCGGTAGGCGGTTCCCGGGAGGTGGACGCCGTAGACGGCGGTGGTGAAGGCGACGGTGGGCGGGAAGGGGCAGGTTTCGGTCGGGTAGTCGAGGACGATTGTCGGGATGCGGCGGAGCTGCTCTTGTGCCGCGGGCGATAGTTGCTCCACCCCTTCGCTCCCCACGAGGAGGCAGGCGTCAGTTTCGCCTCGCTCCAGCACTTCGTTCGCGGAATATTCGCCGGGGTTGTAGCGCGGGTAGCCGCGGGCGAGGTTCACGCTGAAGGGAAACCCCGTCGTCCAGCAGAGGACGCTGTCGGCGCCCGCCACGTCGCCCGGCATGCGCATCCGCCGGGCGTAGAACCGCGTGTGCCGGTTGAGGTCGGTCACCAGCCGCAACAGCGCCTCCACATTCGCGTGCGGAGTACCGTGCCGGGTGAGTCCCAGCCCGAAGTAGACGATGCCCGATCGGCACGACGTCATGCGGTCGGCCAGTTTTCGCAGGTCCTCGATGCCGGGACTGTCGGGAACATCGACTCCCGCAACCATGGCCCGCAAGGTCCAGAGGGCGTCGAAGTCGCCGCCGGGCGGGATCTGGAGGAACCAATCGACCTGCTCGGTCGTCTCCGTCGGCCGCACGTCCACGGCGACGACGTACCGATCCGCGCGTCCTCCCGGCAGAAACATCCCCGGCGGATCGACCGAGTACCGCTCGAAGTGCCGCGGATGGCTCTTCACCGGGTTGGAGCCCCAGAAGAGCACCAGGTTGCAGCGGTTCTTCGCTTCGCCGAGGCTGCACGTGCTTTCCCCCGCCTGCTGAAAGGCCATGATCGACGGGGCATGGCAGCGAGAGGCCGTGGTGTCGATGGTCGCCCCGATTCGGTCCGCCAGCCGCACCGCCGCCCGCTGCCCGGGCGTGCTGCTCCGCGAGAGTCCGTAGATGAGCGGCGCCCGGGACTGCGACAGAATGCGGGCCGCCTCCTCAACCGCCGTCTCGAAGCTGGCCGCCTCTCCCGCCATCTGCGTCGCGGGGGGCTGCTGCGTGTTTTGCGCCAAGAGCCACGGCTCGGCCAACTCGCAGGCGCCCTCCGTTTCGACGACCCGGCCCTCGCGAACGGTGATCCGCAGATCGTCGCACACGCACCCGCAGATAGTGCAGGCGACGTTCTCAATCATTTTCTCCGACGACGGAGGCCGCGGCGCCGCTTCGGATTCCATGTCGTTTCCGTTCCGCATCGGCGCCATGATACCCGGTTTCGGGACGATTTGCTTCTAGGGCAAGGCGATCCCGAGCCGAGACTCGGTGTAGGGCCCTGCGGTTCGGCTTTCGCCGGAGCGGTAGAAGTTGGGGACGGACCAGACCTCGCGGCCGTCGAGCTGAACGGTTTCTGCGTGCGATGACATTCGCGCCAATGCGAATCGCCACTTTGCCGGAGCGCCGTCGCCGTCACGATGAGCCTCCAGCATGAGGAGCAACTCCGGATCGTTGCTGACGACGAAAGCGAAGATCGCTCCGTCGAGAATGCCCGCCTTCCCATCGGCGTAGCGGTACAACGGCTGCGGCAGCAATCGCAGTTGCGACGACGCATCGGTGCGGGGATGAAAACAGCGGGCGTCGAATCGCCGCGCGAGCTGTCGCATCTGCGTCAGTCGCAGCGGCTCGCTCGCGGCCGGCGCAGGAGCCTCGGGAAGCGGCGACGCCGTGCTCCCTTTCCCGGGCGACCACAACACGACGTCGTTGCGGCGACAAATCAGCGGCGACGGGTGAAACGACGTCGCTTCGCAATACGCCAGCGCATCGGGCTTGCGGATCGAGATCGAAAGCGCCGCCACCGGCCGCTCCCCGTCGAGCCAGAGAAACGTGGCGCCGTCGGTGGAGCCGCGCTCCCGCTCGGGATTGCTGTAGCGGAGCACCGGCGCCTCGTGCAGGCGGAACGGCGCCTCGTTTCCGCCGGCGGCGTGGAGCGAAAACTCCGCCGCCAGGTCTTGCATGAACTCCAGTCGTCTCAGACGCTCCGCGTCTGCGTCGCCGGGATTGGCTTCCGCCTGTCCGAGCGGAGTGACAAGCACCGCCATCGCCGCGAGCAAAGCTGCCGAGCACATACGCCGCATCCTCCCCAAAGATAGAAGTGGCGATAATTCCCGCGATTCCGCGGGCGCCGGACGACAAGCCGCTAATCATGGCATTATGTCTTTATTTCCCGCGGCTGCAAGCTGCGGCGGAATCGCCTCGCCACTGAGCGACGCCGACGGCATCGTCGCCCAATAACCCCCGGCGTGGCTCCAATAAGGCAACGGGCGACAAAACCTGCCGCCTCGCGGCCCGTTTTCATCTACGGCCGTTGCTGTCTTCAATGTGGGGCACCCGAATCGCGCGGTAGATAGTGCAAACCGTCGATCTCGTGGTGTTGCCCAACACCGCAGCTCAGCAGCGGCTTGTTCGGCTTCAGGGGCTCGCCGGTGGTTGAAGGATCGCGACCACCGCGGACAGCACACGCGCGAAGACAGCCGGGGTAAGCACACCGACTGAGCGGATCATCAACCCGGAATGAGCCGTAAACAACTTCCCAGGTCGGGCAAAGCTGGCAACCCGCAGGCCGCCCGATGCGAAGCCGGCCGGGTCGAGCGGTATTGCCGCCGGATCACCGTAGGGGCTACTGGTGATTTGGCAGAGGATCCGATCGCCACGCCCGGCGTCCGCGAGACAGACGGCGGGCCGGACCTTCGACCGCGACAGGTCTGAAAAAGGGAACGGGACCAAGACTACTTCCCCGGCTGTAGGTGTGACCACGCCGCGTCCTCCTCCGGCCGGAGCCAGTCTGCCGCCAGGGCCGCCTCGGCGAGCAACGCGGCCTCGCCTGGTACGGCGGCCGGTTCTTCCAGCACTGTCACTAACGCACGGCGAGGACCGGCCACGTGGACCTCACCGAGCAACTGAACCCGACCCGCAGCATCAACAATCGCCTCAACTGTTTGGATCATTCGACACCTCCACAAGCATTCTACCGAACTGTAGCCCCCAAGCCAGGGCGACGATCCACGTCACCGCTTACTATACTGTACTAATGTGCAAAATATGTCAAGAGCCACCGGCAGAATCGCCTCGCCACAATTCGTCGGAACAGATACGATACAGAGGTCGCATTGCCCTCGTCGGCTGTCTTCGCTCACCGCGCTTCATGAACTTCCGCGTTGAACTGGACGTCTATCGTGGTCCGCTGGACCTGCTGCTCTATCTGGTGCGGAAGCATGAGGTGGATGTGGCGGAGGTCCCGTTGGCGGCTGTCGCCGACCAGTTCCTTGCGCACCTGGAGGTGCTCTCCGAGCTGAACATCAACGACGTGGGGGACTTCGTCGAGATGGCCAGCACGCTGATCGAGATCAAGTCCCGCATGGTGCTCCCCCGGGCCGGCGAAGAGGCGGAGGAGATCGACGAGGCCCGCGAGGAGCTGGTGCAGCGGCTCCTGGAGTACAAGAAGTTCAAAGACGCCGCCAGCATGCTCGAGGAGCGCGGCCGGCGCTGGCAGCAGCGGTACGCCCGGCTGGCCGACGACCTGCCGCCGCGGAAGCTCGACCCGGCCGAGCAGCCGATCCACGAAGTGGAGATGTGGGACCTGGTGAGCGCCTTCGGCCGGATGATGCGGGAGCAGGCGGCGATGACGCCCCCCACGATCGTCTACGACGACACGCCGATCCAGGTCTACATGACCAGAATCCACGAGCGGCTGGTCGCCAGCCGCCGGACGTGCTTCAGCGAAATGTTCCAGCCGGGGATGCACAAGTCGGCGATGATCGGCGTCTTCCTCGCGATCCTGGAGCTGGTCCGCCACCACCGCATCCATGCCGAGCAGGACGACGTCCACGGCGAAATCTGGGTCACCCCGGGCGAAACCTTCGAGGAGGGTCTGGAGATCGCGGACGTGGACGGTTATGGCGAGTGAAGTTTGGAGTTATGGAGAGCGCGTGAGTAGCTTGAGCAACTCGCGGTTTCCATCTGGGAAGGCGTAGTCCGAAAGCGATTCTCGCTTAACCCAGCGAAACGGCTCTCGCGGCGTCTGGTGCGGATCGCGAAGGCGGCAGACGAAGAATCGCAGGTTCACGGCGCCGTGTTCGTACCGATGGACGTGCGGCGGGTATTCTCCGATGACCTCTGCCTCCAGCCCCGTCTCTTCCCGGCATTCCCGCACCGCGGCCTCGATGGCCGTTTCGCCCGCTTCGACCTTGCCGCCGGGGAACTCCCACAGCCCCGCCAGCGCGGCGCCCGCGGGACGTTGGCCGATGAGGAAACGCCCCTCGTGCTCCACGACCGCGATTGCGATCAGGGTCGCGTTCATTTCGACGATTGGAATCGAAGACGCCGAGCTTCCCCGTGGCTGGCGCGGATGCGGCGTTCGACTTCGGCCAGGAAGGCGGCGTCGTCGAGCGCCGAGGCGTCGCCGGGCAGGATCGGCTCGCCGATGTGGACGCAAACGCGCGCCGGCCGCGGCAGCCAGCGATGGCGCGGCAACGCATCGAAGGCGCCGTCGACGGCCACCGGCAGCACCGCCGCCTCGGCGCGGCGGGCCAGCGTGAGGAAGCCCGCCTTGAGCGGCGACACCTCGCCATCGTGCGTGCGCGAGCCTTCCGGAAAGATCAGCACCATCTCCCCCCGCTTCAGGCGACGCAGCGTCTCTTTCAAGCCGGCCAGGCCGTTCCCTTCGCGGTCCAGCGGGATCGCGTCGTAGAACTCCATCACTTGCTTCAGCACGGGAATGCGGAACAGCGAGTCCCGCGCGACGAAATTCATCGGCCGATCGCTGCACAGCCCGATGAGAAGCGGATCGAAGTGGCTTTGATGGTTCGCGCAGACCAGCACCGGACCCTGGCTGGGAATCCGATCCCGCCCCTCGATCCGCATCCCGAACGCGACGACCGACGCCAGCCGCACCAGCACTCGCGATGCGGAGTACACCCACCGCTGCACCGGCGGGCGGGAGACGGGTTGGAGGGGAGGCTTGAGCATCGGCGGAATGTTTGGACCTATCGCTTCGCTTGTTGTTTCTCTTGGGCGGCTTGCACAATCTGCTCCATCCGGCTGACCACCTCCTCCGGCGTCATGCCGTCGGTGCACAGCTCCACGGCGTCTTCGGCTTTGATCAGCCGCCCGACGGGGCGAGTCTGGTCGCGGCGGTCGCGCTCCGTCTGCTCGGCGAGGATTTCTTCGAACGATGCCGACTGCCCCCGGTTCCGCAAATCCTCGACGCGGCGCCGGGCCCGCTCCTCGGGCGAGGCGGTGAGAAAGATTTTACACGCTGCGTCAGGAAATGCGACGGTCCCTTGATCCCGCCCCTCGGTGACGAGATTGCCGCCTTCGCCGATGTGGCGCTGCTCTTCGACCAGGCGCCGCCGCACGTCCGGATTGTCGGCCGCGTAGCGAATCGCGGTGGTGACCGCAGGCGTGCGGATCTCCTCGGTCACGTCCTCTCCATTGAGGAAGACTCGCTCCTCTGAAAACGTGATCGTCGTTTCGGCAGCCACCCGGCCGATCGCCTCGGCGTCACTCGGGTCCACCTGCCGCCGCATCGCCGCCAGAGCCACCGCACGGTACATGGCGCCGGTGTCGAGAAAGCGGAATCCCAGCCGCTCCGCCAGCCTGCGGGAAAGCGTGCTCTTCCCTGCTCCCGCGGGTCCGTCAATCGCAACGATCATAGGCGGTCAGGATTGATTTCGCCGCTGCACGGCAAGATGAGGCGCGGAGTTCAACCACCCGATTCTACGGCGCCGGGGGCCAAGTGCGTAGCTTTACTGCCCAGTGTCGAGGCGAAAACGTAACATAACGATTCAGAAGCCCCCGGCGCCAGCAGGCGCCGGCCGGGGAGCGCTCGGCTGACCGAACGCTTGGCTCACGAGGGAAACAGGAGGCGAGGAGGATCTCTGCGGCGCGGGCCCGCGTTTGCGATTCGCCCCCTCAGGAGATGCATCGCATGGCCCCCCAAACTTCGAG
>JAHWKS010000854.1 GCA_019347795.1 Planctomycetota bacterium
CACAATCAACCCGGCGCCCGGCTTGCTTCGTCGCTCGGAGACGCCGAAGTCGTCGCTTTGCCCATATCACAAAAGAAGTAGCATCATGATCATCGAACGCCGGACCGCAGTTCTCGCAATCCTCTCCGCCTTCCTCCTGGCGCCGATCGCCGCGGCGGGCGCCGACCAGCCGCCGGGCATCGTGCTCATCCTCGCCGACGATCTCGGGTACGGGCACCTCGGCGCCTATGGACAGGAGAAGATCGCCACGCCGAATCTCGATCGCCTGGCGGCCGAAGGGATGCGGTTCACGCAGGCCTACGCGGGAAGCCACGTCTGCCAGCCCTCGCGGAGCGTGCTGATGACCGGCCTGCACACCGGCCACACCCCGGTGCGGGCCAACGACGTCAACCAGCTACTTCTTCCCCACGACGTGACCGTCGCCGAGCTGCTTCAAGACGCCGGCTACGCCACCGGCGCCTTCGGCAAGTGGGGGCTCGGTTATGAAGGGACGACCGGCCATCCCAACCGGCAGGGCTTTGATGAGTTCTTCGGTCAATTGCTCCAGGTCCATGCGCACTTCTACTATCCGTACTGGGTGTGGCACAACGAGAAGAGGCGCCCGCTGCCCGGCAACGAGGACGGCGGCCGCAAGCAGTACGTGCAGGATGAGATGCACGCCCGAGCTCTCGACTTCATTCGCCGACATCACGAAAAGCCGTTCTTCGCCTACTTGCCGTACATCATTCCGCACGTGGAGCTGGTCGTGCCGGAGGAGTCGGAGCGGCCTTATCGCGGAAAGTTCCCGAAGCGGGCGATCCTTGACACCCGGCCCGGCTACATCGGCGCCGAAGACGGCTACGCGACCGTGGCGGGAATGATCTCGCGGCTGGATGCGCAAGTCGGCGAGGTGATGGCCCTCTTGGAGGAGCTGGGCGTGGCCGACAACACGCTGGTGATCTTCTCCTCGGACAACGGCGCCCAAAGCGGCGGCAAGGACGCCGGCTGGACCGCCATGACCGACTTCTTCCGCGGCAACGGCGATTTGCGCGGCTACAAGGGCCAGTTCTACGAAGGGGGCATCCGCGTCCCGCTGATCGTCCGCTGGCCCGGCCGGGTCGAGCCGGGCTCAACAAGCGACCACGTCTGCGCGTTCTGGGACATCCTGCCGACGTTGGCCGAGGTCGCCGGCGCCCGTCCGCCGGAGAACATCGACGGTCTTTCCCTCGTTCCTACGCTCACCGGCAGCGGCGAGCAGCCCGAGCACGAGTATCTCTACTGGGAGTACGCCCGCGGCGGCGGCCTCACCCGCGCAATCCGCAGGGGACCGTGGAAAGCGATTCAAAACCGCCCCGGCGGCGAAGTCGAACTCTACAACCTCAAACACGATCCCTCCGAAACGACGGACGTATCTGCAAAGCATCCTGATCGTGTGGAGCGGCTCATCCAGCAAATGAACGACGCCCACCGGCCGCCGCACGACTACCCGCCCACCGGCCCCCGCACCGGCATCGCCGACTACGTGCGGTAGATATAATACGCAACGAGCGATAATCCTAATCCGGAGACGCAATCGTGGCGACTGCCGAACCTTTGCCGATCTACGACGAACTGCTCGACCTGCTTGCCGAGAGCGTGGACCGGAATCGCCTCATGGCGTTTCGCTTGCCACCCGACCGCCAGGCGCGACTGGATGCGCTGCTGCAAAAGAATCGCGAAGGGGGGTTATCCGACGCCGAGCGCGGCGAGCTGGCGGAATTCGAGCGGCTGGAGCACCTGGGTCGGATGCTGAAGGCCCGTGCGCGACAGAAGCAGCCATGAGTTCCCGGCCATCTGCGGAGCTGCGCCGTCGAGTTATCCAACGCGCCGGCAATCGGTGTTCGAACGTGCGCCCCATCCGCTTCGCCGGGCAACTTAAGCCTCGGAGCCAAAGCTCGGAAAGCCTCCGCATTGTGTAGTGCGCCGTAACAGCCTGTTTTGCCTCACAGTCTCTGTTATGCTACGCCAAATGAGCACTATTTCTCCCGTCAACCAAGCCGAGATTCTCCGGCGGGCGCTCAGCCCGCCTACGGCGGGCCTGTCGCTCGAATCGCTCAGCCGTGTCGATTTCGCCCCCGAAGATCAGGAGCAGATGCGGGAACTCGCCGCCAAAGCGCGGGAAGGAAGTTTGGCAGAAGAGGAGCGAGCAGTCCTAAGCCATTACGAAGTCGTGAACGACTTGCTCGGCATTCTGCGCTCGAAAGCCCGCATCTCGCTCAAGCAGGCGGACTCGACGGGGGTATGAGGCATGGCCGTTTCGCGACCACTGCGCCGGCGGGTCGTCCAACGCGCCGGCGCCCGTTGCGAATACTGCCAAATGCCTCAACATCTCGACGTCGCTCACTTCGAGGTAGATCATATCCGGCCGCAGGCTCACGGCGGGGCGACAGTCTACGAGAACCTGGCCTGGACGTGTTTTCGATGCAACAACGCGAAGGGGTCGAATCTCGCCGGAATAGACAACGAAACAGACGAGGTGGAGCGGCTACTTCATCCGCGCCGCGACGAGTGGGAGGCGCATTTCGAGTGGGACGGTCCCCGCATCGTGGGGCGAACGCCCATCGGTCGAGCAACTGTCGCGGCGCTTGACATGAATGCCCCGAGCCGCGTCGCCTTTCGTCAGCAACTGATCGATGAAGGCGTCTTTCCGCCGCCGAAGTCGTAGTCGCCAACGTCCTCCCATCACGTCCCCCGCATCGACGTTTCCGTCGGGCCTTCGGCGCGGGCGATCAGCTCGTTGAGCGTCTGCAGCTCGTTCAACAGCGCCTGGCGATAGGCCGTGTGATCGACCCACTGCCCATCGATCGAGTAGCTCGGTTGCGACGCCAGCGACGAAAGCTCGCTGAGAATCGTCTCCTTGCGAGCCTGCAATGCTTCCAGTTCAGTCATGCGAATGCGGAATGGGTAATGCGGAATTCGGAGTAGGAATGAGGACGATCGCCGCCAACGCCGGCGACGGTCCGTCGCTGGTTTCTCCAACGGTAGCAATGCGAGGCGAATGCAGAGTGCGGTACAGAACAGGCCGAAGCCTATTCCGCATTCCGCACTCCGCATTCCGCATTC
>JAHWKS010000855.1 GCA_019347795.1 Planctomycetota bacterium
GTGCACCAGGCGCCGTTCGACCTGTTGGGCGAGGGGCAGCGGGTGCGGACGATGCTCAAAGATTGTCTGGACGCCCTGGTGAACCGCGACGCCGGCCTGGCCCGGCGCGTGCTCAAGGCCGATGACGAGGTGGACCGCATCCATCGCGAGATGTACCGCACCGTGAAAGAGGCCATTCGCCAGAACCCGCTGGAGACGGGCCGCTTCATCGAACTCTTGAACACGTCGCGGCAACTGGAGCGGATCGCGGACCATGCGGTGAACATCGCCGAAGACGTGATCTACGTGGTCGAAGGCCGCATCGTTCGCCACCGCCCCGAGCTGCAACAAGAACCGAAGGCGTAGCATAGGTGTCGCCTTTCGCTCCGCGCTGGGGACGTGCGACTATAATTGTGGCGAACGGCTTTGCCCGTCGCCGAACCACCGGAGGAGCGACGCTATGTCCGCGGTCAATGATATTGGCGCCCTAATCGACCAAACGCCCGGGGTTTGCGGCGGTCGTCCGCGGATTGCGGGGACCGGCGTGTCCGTTCGCAGGATCGTGCTTTGGGATCGGCACGGCTTGACTCCTGAGGAGATCGTCACGCAGATTCCCCATCTGACGCTGGCCCAAGTTCACGCCGCCCTGAGCTTCTACCACGCCAATCGCGACCATATGGAAGCCGCGATGGCGGCAGAGGACGCGGAAATTGAACGGCTGGAGCAGGCGTCGGGAATTCATGATCATTCGCCTGTGGAAAGGCGAATCGAGTTTCTTAACGCCTGGGGCTGAAGCTTGGCGTAGGGGCGTTAGGCGAGACAATGGAACGTCAGCGCCGGCGCGGCTTCGGAGGACGCGGAGAGCGAGGGAGGAAGAGATTGCGCGCCCGCGACGTAGCGCTCGGTCAAGGTTCGCCACGTCTCGCGCTCAACCTGCAGCACCTTGATGACCTGGTTGATCTGTTGCGTATCGGCAGTTAACGCCGCTTCGGCGACGGTGCAGTAAAGGCGCATGTAAACGCCGCGAAGGTTGCGGGCGGTCGGGTCGTCCTCGCGCCCCAGGGAAACAAGCAGTTGCCGAAGGATCTTTTTGAGGCCGCGCAGCGCGCGGGGGGCTGCATCGGGCTGCGGCGATTCCGCGGCGGCAAGACTTTGGCGGGCCAAACGCAACGCTGCTTCAATCAATAGGAGCCGCAGTTTCGGCGGAGAGGCAGCCATCACTTCGGCCTGGAGGTAGGCGAATGGCGCATTCATGGCGTACTCCTAGACAGGGCTCGTTGCAGGAGCCGAAAAGAGGGGCGAAAGCGCGATGAGCTACGGATTAGCGCGTCGTTGCCGACAGCGGGCATGACGCCCGGCGCCAATCGAGAAAAGATGTTGTATGATGAGCGGTCGCTCCTTCGCCGCTAGCCGCCGACCATGTCGATAAGACGTAACTGGCGGCAAGGTTGATCGATTTTCGCCGAGCGGTCCGTGGAGCAAAGACGAGCGTCAGCTCCAGGGCCGCATCAAAACGCCGCGCGACCTGAACGATCAGAATCCGAGGCCGACCGTTTGCAGCAGGCCGAGCACATTGTTCTTGCTCAAGGTGCTAATCGTGACGGCCTGGAACGCCGTTTCCTGGAGTAGCTGATTGTTGGAAAGCAGCGCGGTCTCCAAGGCGATGTCTACATCTTGAATGGATGACAGCGCCGCCGATGTGTTCTCAATGATGCTGGACATCACGGCGCCGGCGGTGTCGAGCGTGTATTTCTGGAAGCTGCCGATCAGGGCCTTCGACTGGGTCACGTCGGCGAGGGCGTCGTCGATGATTTGCAGCGCCGTAGCCGCATTGCCGCTGGTGAGCGAATTGGCGCCGCCGCTCTTGAGCGAGTTCAACTTGCCCGTCAGGTTGCCCAGACTCGCCGACGTCAACCGCGGCAGGCCGATCCGCGCGGTGTCGGTCGCCGAGGGCCCCACCACGAATTGCAGTCCCTTTCCCGAAACGGTAAAGGTGTTGAGCGTCCCGCTGGCGGACGGATCCAACTCGACTTTCAGGGCGATCACCGCCGTGGTGGCGTTGAGGGTGGTTCCGTCGGCCGTCACCTGCTGGCCGTTCACCCGCGCGGTGGCGTCGGTCCCTTGCGCGAAGTTGCCTCCGTCGGTTACGAACGTTCCGTCGGTGACGTCGATGTCGATAATCGCCTTGGAGCCGTACTCCGTGCTGGTGAAGTCAACGTCGGAGCCGTCCACGGCGGCGGTGATTCCCGTGAGATAGGTGACGTCGTTGAAGGCGTCCGTAATATCCTGCGTCGAGGATCCCGCGCCGAGCGTGATTGTGGCGGACCCGCGCGATCCGGTGACGACCAGCGTCGCGTCGGCGGCGAGAGTGGGCGAGTTGTCGAAGGTGTCGGTGGCCCTCGTCGCCTGCGAAAGAACCTGGATGGAGACCGTCGCATCTTCGCCGGTATTCTTTTTCAAGACCTGAACGTCGCGAATGTCGGATGTGTCCACGCCGCTTGTGGAAAAGCCCGCCGAGCCGTCCAGCAAGCGCCGCGATGCGAACTCCGTGCGAGCGAACGCGTCGATGCTGTCGATGATGGCGTCGAGACTGAGCTGGTTGGCGGCGACTTCCTCGCTCGTCAACGTGTTGTCCGCCGCCGCGAGGGCCAAACCCCGCGCTTCCTGCAGTTGATCGAGCATCTGCTGGGCGGCGGAGTCGGCCGTGCTCAAGAGGGCGTTGGCCCGGGTGATTCCCTCCAAGGCCGACTCGGCCCCGGCGAGCTCACGTTCCAGGATGGACACCTGCACCAGGCCGGAGGGATCGTCCTTGGCCGAGTTGATGCGCTTGAGCGTGGTCAGGCGCAGCGTATTTTGTGCGATGGCGTCGCTGAGCTCGTGCAAACGATTCAGCGCGCTTATCTGTCCGGCGGACAGACCGAGTCCACTGCCACGAATCATCATGCTCTCTCAGGAACTGCGTGTTTAAGACAAGATCACCGGTGCGCGGACCAGGAAGAGGGGACACGTCGTCCACGCAGGGAACTTTAGGTTTTTCAGAAGCAAAGTCAAAATGCCCCGCGGCCGCCGCCGTACAGCGTCGGCGATAGATCGGAAGAGC
>JAHWKS010000057.1 GCA_019347795.1 Planctomycetota bacterium
TCGATCGGCTTCACCGTCAGTCGCGTCCCCGGCATCCCCATGGCCGCCTGCACCTGAAGGAAGCCGCGGACCCACGTGTCGGGAAGATCAACCTTCTTCTCGAATCGTCCGCCGGCGCCGGCAGTGCTGACCATCAGCCCCTCGGCGCCGACGCGGAAGGTGGTCCGCCGGCTGGTCCGCATCTCCCCTAAAGCGCCCCACAGCCAGGCGGTGAAGTCGATGTTCGTCGTGCCGGTGTTCACCTCGCCTTCCGTCTCGAACACATCGGGATCGATGACCAGGCACGCATAGACCGACTGGTCCTGGCTGAACGCCTCAAAAAAGATGCGGTCGGGGTGAACGGTGATGACCGGGTCCAGAATGTCCGACTCGGCCAGCCACGTGTCGTCGGACCAGATCGCCTCTCCCAAGGCTCGCAAGGCGATGCGAAGCGGAAAGCCGTGCCGGGCCACCACGCCGTGAAAGCGAACCGGCCGGCGGGCGTTGGCGGCGATGCCCAGCGTGCTTTCGTCGCGGGTCGCCTCGAAGGACGAGGGGGAGGCGTAGTCGATCAGCACGATCATGCCACCGCCTCCTCCAGTCCATAGATCACCGGCTGTTCGCCCGCGCCGCGCAGCTCGGGCCGCGCGTGAAGAACCTGGCCGATCAGGCCGATCAGGTTCTCCTTCGGGTATCGCTTGTCCGGCAGGCGGAGCGCCTCGCGGGCCCGGCGGAGGATGAACTTCGCCGCCTCCTGATCTCCGCGGGCGGCGTTGGCCAAGGCGCCGAACGCCGCCAGCCGCGTCTTGCGGTGCAGCGGACGCAGCAGCGTGCCGATGAGGATGTCGAGCGTCTCGACCGCCAGCCGCCGCGCCCGCTCGTCGTCCTGCGCCAGCACGCGGTAGCCGAGCATCTGCACGTGAACTTCCGAGCCTTCCACCAGGTCGCGCACCGCCGCGGGAACCGAGAGATACGCCTCGAACGATCGCACGAACAACAGCCGGGCGAGCTTGTTCGTCCTCAGAAGCTGGTCGTAATTGTAGAGCACGTATGCGGGGACGCGCGTTAACACATTGGCGGCGCGGCGGGCGAATTCCGCCCTGTCTTTGTCGCGAATCGCCGCAAAATAGTCCCCCAGCGAGTCGGCCGTCTCCATCATCCGGTCGCGCTCCTTGCGGGCGTAGCCGTAGTCATACCGTACCTGCGTTGCGTAGCGGCTGGCCAGCAGATCAACCAGGTCTTCGTCGCCGGCCTGCTGCGCCGCCTTGAGCAGCTCCGGATACCCTTGCCACCACGTCGGCGTGACGTGCGGCTTGTACGGTCCGCGGACCAGATCCGGGAAGCGATGAAACAGCTCTGCCGCGATCTCATCTTTCAGCGCGTGAAGCTGGACAAAGCCGAGTCCCGGCCAGTTCCACTCCCGCGACACTCCGGCCAGCGCGCTGAGACGGTTGACGCGCGTGCTGTCGGCGATCAGCTCATCATAGAGCAACTCCGCGACTGTCGCGTTGAAGAGCTTCTCATTGCGGCTGGCGCGGATCGCGGCCGCCCACAGGTCCCACCAGCCGCGCCGCTCGGCCAGCTTCGCAATCGGCTTGGCGCTGTCGCCGAACCAGCCGCCGACGGCGTCTTTCAGGTGAGCCCGCACGTACGGCATCACGTCGCGGCCGCGGGCCTCGAGCATCTCGATGAACGCGTCGCTCAGATTCATCCCGTAGCCAGCCGGATGGCGGCGACGCAGCTCCTCGTTCAGTTGCTCGGGATCTTTGATATCGCGGGCCAGTGCGGCGACATCGCTTCGCCACCTCTTGAGCGGGACCTGGCGGCGGTAGAGTTCGAAGTGCAGCTTCTCATCGCCGGTCGCCAGCGCCGCCTGCGACAACCGCTCCCAGAGCTTCCGTTTTTCGTTGCCCCAGAACGTGTGCGGCAGATGCTTGAGGAGGAAGGCGCTGCATGCGCGGTCGCGCTCGTATAACTCCAGAGCGGTGCTTTCGTCCAGCTCGAACCAATCGTCGTATTCATCCAGCACGATGGCCCGGGCCGCGGCCGACTCCGCTGCTCGGTAGTCCTGCAAGAGAGCCTCTCTCCACGCCTTGGGATCGACGCCCCAGTTCTTGGCGGCGTGTTTCCAGCGGAGCAGGCGCCGCACCATCTGCGTGTCGCGATTGGTCCGCGCCGCCGCCAGCCACGCCTCGAGCGATGTGGCGTGATCGGACCACTTTACGCGAGTCCAGGAACGCCGGCTTCGCTCCCAATCGGAGAAGTGATTCAGAATCAGCCCGCGGAACATCGCCCGGTTCCGCTTGTACAGAACCGGCCCCCAGAACCACGTGAGGCCGGGAAAGTGCTCATCGCGGGCGACGCCTTCCAGATGGTCGCGCAGCCGCTGGTCGTCCGGCTGGCTCTCGAAGAGCTGCTCCAGCGTTCTTCGCAGGCGTTTGGAGTCGGCCACGGCGCATCTCCCTTCGACCGACAGTTGAGCCGCCGCCGCGGGTCATGTCAACTCGCCAGCTTCCCCGAGGCTCGATCGTTCAAAACAGCATCTCGCTTGGATAGGTCACGTGACCGTCTTCGACGCGGGCGAAGTCGGTGAGGCGGCGCTTGTCGGCTCGGCTGGGAGCGAGGATGTCGAGCACCTGCCAGTCGCGAACGATGAGGGCGTCGGCGATCAGGCGGCGATGGCATCGCCACGGCAGCGCCTCGGCGCACATGACGGCGGTCCGCTGCTGCGATGCGGCGTTTTCCAACTCCTCCAACGCCGACTGAAACTCGGCAGTGCGCATGTAATCGGCATAAGCGTTAAACGAGGCGACTCGCCAGGCGGTGTTCCGCGAGTCGGGAAGCCGCTCTTTTCGGCGGCCACCCAGCTCCGGGAAGTGGCGATAAGTGATTGCGGCGTCGCCAAGCGTCGCCTCCAACTGCTCGCGGCCGAAGTGCGGTAGGCGCCGGGAGCCGGGAAACCGCCGCACGTCGGCGATCAGAGCGATCGAGTGACTGGCGAGCAACTCCACGAACACCGCCGCATCGCGGTTCGAATGGCCGACGGTCCAGATTGTCCGGTCTTGGTTGTCGGCAGTCATAGCGAGGTCGGGTCGATTGTCGCTTTGCCGCGCCGCACCCGCCAGGCATAGTAGATCACACCGGCCGCGATCAACCCGCTCCCCGCGGCGGTTTGCTCCCATTTATCGATCAACATGCTCACCAGCGCCGCCGCGAAGGCGAGCAGATAGATCGCCGGGGTGAAGGGATAGCCCCAGGTGCGATACGGCCGCGGGGCATCGGGAAGTTTCCAGCGGAGCACAAACACCGCCGCCACCGCCAGCGCGTAGAACAGCGATCCGCCGAAGATGACGAAGTCGGTGAGGGCGTCGAAGGCGTTGCTCGGCTGGTCCTGCCAGGCGTAGGCGCCGATCACCAGGACCGAGGCCCAGATCCCCTGAGCCGCCACGGCGTTGGCGGGGGTCTTGTGAACGTCGTGCACCGCCGCCAGCCGCTTGGGAAACAGGCCGTCGCGGGCCATTGCGAAGTAAATTCGCGGCCCTGTGAGCAAGTTGGACTGCGTGGCGCCGAAGGTCGAGAACATCACTCCCACCGCCGCCACCGTGGCGCCCACGCCGCCGAAGAGCACGTAGAAGACTTCGCTGGCGACCGCGGGAGAGTCGATCACCTCGTCCATCGGCAACACCAGGTGATAAGCCGTGTTGGCGGCGACATACACGGAAACGATCAGCACCATCCCCAGGGCCAGCGCCAGTGGAATGTTCCGTTGCGGGTTGCGGATGTCCTCGGCCAGCGGCGCCACGTTGATCCAGCCGTCATACGCCCAGAGCACCGCGACCGCCGCCACGCCGATCGATCGCCAGAACGCCAGCGGCGATTCGTCCGACCACACCGGCGCAAGATTGCTTGTATTCGTGCGCCCGAGCATGAAGGGAACTACGATCACTGCCGCCACGAAGCCGACCTTGATCACCGCCGTCACGCTCTGCACCGAGGCGCCCCATCGCGTGCTTCGCCAGTTGACGGCCGTGAGAAAGAGAATCAGCCCCACGCCGACCGCCGCCTGCACGCCGTGCGGCATGGGAAGGATGCGGTTGAGATAGATCACCGTGGCGCACGCCAAGGCCCCGAGCGAGCCGGTCCGCACGACCCAAAACTCCGTCCAGCCCCACAGGAATGCGGGGAGCCGGCCGTAGGCCTCGCGCAGGTAGACGTACGGGCCGCCGGCCTGCGGCAGCATGGCGGCCAGTTCAGCCAGCGCGAGCGCTCCACACAAGGTGATTAATCCGAGGCCGGCCCAAATGGCGACGATGGGTCCGAAGGCGTGCAGCTCCCGGGCCACCACCGAAGCCTTGAGGAAGATCCCCGAGCCGATGATCGACCCCACCACGATCGCCACCGCATCGAAGAGGCCCAGCACTCTTGGCAGCGACTCGCGGTGTGGTTCGATCGGCGGTTTCATGCAGCGACGTTCCTGGGGCAGTGATCGAGAGGGTGTATCGTACCGCATTCGGCCGTCGCGGTGCGGTGCAATGTGGAGTATCATCCGAATTGCACTCGTTCACTGACGGAAATCTACGCAATGGCCATTGAGCTTCGTTGCTCCCAGTGCGGCGCCGCGCTTCGCGTTCCGGATGAGTTGGCGGGCAAGCCGGTCCGCTGCCCCAAATGCCAGGCGGTGAGCACGGCGCCGGCGCCCGCGTCGGCCGGACCGCCTAATCCGTTCGCCGACGAACCGTACGCCGCGGCGGCGGCGTCCCCGGTAAACCCGTACGCACCGCCCAAGCCCGCTCCCTCTTCGTCGGCCCACCCGTACGCGCCGCCCATGATCCGCGAAGCCGCCGCCTCCAAGACGACGGGGCCGGCTATTGGGATGATGGTCTACGCGGGGCTGGGGGGAAGTCTCGTCATTTTGAACGTCGTCGTCAGCTTCATGGCGGGCGTCGAAAACGTCTCCTTCGGTCCCCCGCCTGAGACGGAGGCGGAGCGGATCGGTCAGACGGTAGGCGTATTCATCGGCGCCGGCGTCGCGGGCGCCTTGATGCTCGCGATCGCGATCGGGGCCTACAAGATGATGAAGCTGGAGAGCTACGGCCTGGCGATGACCGCCTGCATCCTCTCAATGCTCCCCTGCAGCATCTGCTGCCCGCTGGGCCTGGCGTTCGGCATCTGGGGCCTCGTGGTGCTCAATGACCCCGGCGTCAAACACTGGTTCGACGTGGGCCGCAACATCTGAACCGGCGGAAGCCACAGAGAAATCGCAGCCACGGATGAACACAGATGGGAACACGGATAAGATAAAGGCGGCGTCTTGCTTGACACGCCGATGGACTTGGCGTACCACAGGCAGGCATGCCCGACGATATTGCTCGCCGCGAGCCGCAGCCTGACAGCGATTATGACGGCGCTTGGAAGGAAGCGCTTCGCGGCCATCTGCCGGAGTTCATCGGCAAATATTTTCCGGCTGAACACGCCGCGATCGACTGGACCCAGCCACCGGAATGGTTCGACAAGGAGCTGAGCCAGGTCCTTGGCCAGCCGGGCCGCCGGAACCGCGAGGTGGATGTGTTGGTGAAAGTGCGGCTACAGACCGGCCGTGAACAGTGGGTTCTCCTGCACCTGGAAATCTAGGTTCTAATGCCCAGCAGGTGCGGGAAATCCTCCGGCTCATCGACTGGATGATGCATTTGAGGATCGATCTCGACAAACAATTCCATCAGTCCCTCAAGGAACTTGAGGAGCAAAACCCAATGCCGTATGTCACCTCGTTCGAGTGACTCACTATGGCGGAGGCGTACTTGTCGCAATTAACCGAGCTTTGCGGCTCGGCCGCCGGACGTGGTCCAAGCCCGTGTTGAGGCGTTGCGGGCCGAGCAACTCCAACAGCTCGGCAAAGACCTGCTCCGCTTCCAGTCGCTCCAAGATCTGGAAAACTGGCTCCAGACACACGCCGAACCGACTACGAACTCCTAGCAGCACCGGCGCCGGCGGAACGATTGGCGAAGAGCCATGGATGAACACAGATGGAACACGGATCGAGAGAAATGCTCTCTCAGAGGCGGCCCATGCTGCGGGATGATCGGTAGAAGCCAATCGGCAATGAATCCTCATCCGTGATTCATCTGTGTCCATCCGTGGCTAATTCTCTTCGGATGATGGATTCCTATCGCACCGCTTCGAAGAATTCTTCGGCGGCGCCGTGGAGGGGGAGGAGGGGCCAGTGGGCGGCTTGCTCCAGGGGGATCAGTTGCTCGCGCTCCAGGAAGTGCTCGTCGCGATAGATCGTCTCCAGCGCGGCCCGCACCAGCTTGGGCGAGGCGTCCGCTCGCACGGTGAGAAAGGCCGCCGTCTTGAGCGTGAGAAGGCCGTCATCGGGGATCTTACCGCGCATCGGCGCCGGGACGTCGTCCGGCTCCAGCCGCGCGATCTTTAAGCTGTGGTCGGATTCGGCGATCACGAGCGCCCTGTCGATCGGCAGCAATTTCAACTCCGGCCGGGTCAGCAGGCGCCGCAAAGCCGGGCTGTCGAACCCGCTGATGACGAACGCCCCGTCGATTCTTTCGTCGCGCAGCAAGTCGCTGAACGACGCCTCGGAACGCGAAACGTCTTGATCCTGAATCCCGTAATACTCCAGAACCGTGAGAGCCGTGTTGCGGGTGCCCGATCCCGGTTTGCCGAGCGCGACGGACGCTCCTTTCAAGCCGGCGAGGGACTCGATGCCGCTTCCTTCGCGCACCACCACCAGCACCATCTCCTCGTAGAGCGGCGTGACGACCGCCAGGCGCCGCGACATGAGGGCGTCGGACTGGAGCAGCCCCAGCTCCGCCTGCCCGGTTTGGAGCAACTCGCGATTGGCGTAGGCGCCGGCGGTCTCCAGCACTCTCACCGGTCGCGGCACGTGCTCGCGAAGCCGCTCGGCCAGCAACTCGCTCACGCGATGATACATCCCTCCGCCGGCGCCCGCGGCGATGCGAATCTGCGGCGGCAGCGGGGCCTCGCGCAGCAGCCACCCCGCCAGCAGTGCAGCCGCCATCACCGCCGCGCCGATTAGCAGCCACTGCGTTCGCATCTGCCAGTGGGTGGGCGAGTAGACGCGGCGCCCCAGCATCGCCGCCACCAGCGGCACGCCGGCGGTCCAACTCGCCGCTCGCTCCGCCAGACTTCGCCGCCGGGCGCGGACCGGGAGTCCCGCCAGGTAGCGGCGCATCTCATCCGCGACTTCTTCCGCGGTCGCATATCGTTGCGCAGGGTTCTTGTGCAGGCATTTCAGGCAGACGGTTTCTAACTCGCGATCCACTTCGGGGTTCACGACGTGCGGCGGGAGCGGGTCCTTGTGGATCACATCAAGAATGATGTCCACCACGGAATCGCCCGAGAAGGGCGGCCGGCCCGTGAGCATCTCGTACAGCACCGCCCCCAACGAGTAGACATCAGCGGCGGGGCCGATCTCGTCTCGCCGGCCCGCCGCCTGCTCCGGCGCCATGTAGCTGGGCGTGCCGACGGCCGCGCCCGAGGCCGTGAAGTGCGCGTCCTGGTTGAGATCCTTCGCCAGGCCGAAATCGGTGATCTGCGGCTCGTCGCGCTCGTCAATCAGCACGTTGGCCGGCTTTAAGTCGCGATGCAGGATTTCGTGCTCGTGGGCGCATTGCACGGCCCGGGCGATCAGCTCCAGGTATCGCGCCGCCCGCTCCGGCGGCAGCGGGCCGTCGGCGACTTCCTGGGCGAGGGTGCGGCCTTCCACGTACTCCATGGTGAAGTAGTGCCGGCCGCCGATCTCGTCCATCTCGTAGACGTTGACGATGTGGGGATGGCCGAGCTTCCCCGCCGCCTGAGCCTCGGCGTAGAAGCGGCGAATCTCCGCCTCGGAAGCGAATTCGCCCGCCAGGATCATCTTCAGCGCGACGATCCGATCCAGGCTGATCTGCCGCGCCTTGTACACCACGCCCATCCCGCCCCGGCCGAGCATCTCCAGCAGTTCGAACTCGCCGAGCACGCGCCCCGCCAGATTGCCGGATGAACTGTCGAAGACCGGGAGCGAGGGATGGCCCGGGGAAAGTTCGATTGTGGGCGCGGCGCCGGGGTCGTGGTTGCGCGCGTCCATCGCCACCGTCTCCGCCGGCGCCCGGCGATCCTCGTCGCCGGATTCTGCCTCCGCCGCCACTTCCGTCTCCAAGGGGCCGGCCATGTGATCGACGAGATCGGCCGTGTCGAGCAACTCTTTCAACTCCTCCGCAAAATCGGGATGCTCGGCGAGCATCGCCTGGGCGTCGAAGCCGGCCTCGGCGTCGCAGCGGCGCAGGTACTCGGCCAGGAGCTGGTCGAGCGTCGCTTCGCGAGGCGACGGGTTATCAGCCGGAGGCATGGAGGATGGAGACGCGGAAAAAGGAAACGAGGGAACGGGAGAGGGACGCACGACTGACGTGCATGCTTTCACTATATCGACTACGAACCGCGGCGAAAGAGATTCTGACGCCGCCTAGGTGGCCCGGTCAGGGCTTGTAGATTTCGGCAGGATCGACCAGCCGTTCCGCGATCACTTCCAGGCCTTCGGGCGTGACGCGGCGGAAGAAGCAGCTTTTGTAGCCTTCGTGGCAGGCGGCGCCGGTCTGGCGGACGCGGAGAAGGATCGTGTCGGCGTCGCAATCGACGCAGATTTCCTCGACCGATTGAACGTGGCCGCTTTCCTCCCCCTTTCGCCAGAGACGCTTGCGGCTGCGGCTGTAGTAGACGGCGCGGCCGGTGCGGAGCGTCTCTTCATACGCATCGCGATTCATCCAGGCCAACATCAGCACCTGGCCGGACTGTGCGTCCTGGGCGATGGCCGGCAGCAGGCCGCCGCCCGCGTCGAAGTCAGGACCGCCGCGGCTCGGTTTCATCGCTCTCCCGAGACCGTGCGACCCAGGCCAACAGCACGCCCGAGATCAGGCCGGTCAAATAGATCGCGAGAGAAACCACCAGCTCATTCGCTGTAAAGTGGGCAAGCAACTCCATGAGCAGGCTCCTCTAAGTAGCGATTCAGGGAAGGAAATGACAACGCCCGGTGCCGACGCCCGCCATATTGTAACGGTTCTCGGCGCGGTTAGGAAACTGGGAATTCCGATGCCTCCGGCGCCTGGGAGGCAACTCCACCGTCACCGCTACGGTCAAGAACTTCGAAGCTCCCGGCGCCAGCCGGCGGGAGTTTCCCTCAATCCGCCAAACACGACGACGACCCCGCTCCCTCCCCTTTCGATTTCCGGCGCCATTCGGCGCCGGAAATCGAAAGGGAAGAAAACACTGCGACGCATGTCAAGGCGTCATAGGTGACTTGCTGGAAACTCCCACCGGCTGGCGCCGGGGGCATCTGAAGTGACAACAGCCAGTCTCCTGCCGATTGCACTCTTTCCCGGCGTTACAACGTCGATTGGCGCCGAGGGTTCCGGCGAATTCGGACAAGCATCGGCTTGCGGCGAACTCGGCCAGGCGTGGGCGACGAATTCCCGACGTGCTGCAATTGCTGCGCCATGCGCGGGATCGGGTTTCAGCCGCTCCTGAAAGTTATTACTTGGCATATGCCCCCAACCGACGGAGAACCGCCAGCTCGCAATCGCCGTCGGTCCGAAACCGCCACTCGCACCACCAAGTCCTTAAAGGGCGAACCACACGTTGAAAAAAACCGACAACGTAATTCGCTCCGATGCATTGCTTTGCTTGGTCGGCGCGTTACGCAATGACGATGGAGACGCCAAACGGTATTTCCAATTCGGTAAACATCTCCAGACAAGTATGCGGAACCTGTACGCCAGCATGATCGCAATTTGATCGATAACCAAGGAACACGTCAACGGTCACCGTGCGTTTCAGGTCGAGAAGATACTCCTTGTTCGGCTTGAGTTCGGCCCAAAGTGCATTGATATGGTGTTCCAGCGGTTCGTCTTCGGCGATGTCCGGTGAATACGACCACATGTCGTGTTTGTAGGGTGGAGAGCGTGCTCCGCGACGGTGCGCATTCGTGGGAGTGATTCCAAGGCGCGTCGTGATTTCGTCGAGGTCGGGAATGTTGCCGAAGATTCGGAGCGACGCGGAGTACGCGAAGTATGTTTCTTCGTCGGGCTCTTTGCCCTTGAGCCATCCGCGGAGTGTCCTGAACAATTTCTGTTCTTCGGCGTTCAATTAATCCACCTCCTATCACCTGTCGACCGCAGACGCCGTCGCCTCACCATGTGGGTTGGGCGCCGATGGTTCCGCTGAATTCGTCCAACGATCGGCTCGCGGAGAACTCGGCGAGCCGCTCGGCGACGAATTGACGACGGGCTGCGATTGTGGCGCCGAGTGCAGGATCGGTCCTCAGCCGCTCCTCAGGATAATGGTTGATATACCCCTCCAGGCGGCGGAGCAGCGATTCTTCGCGGTCGCGGGCGGTGCGCAGGCGCCGCTCGTACCACTCGCTTTCCAAGAGCGCCTGGCGGGTGAAGAGGCGGCGGATTTCCGGGTCGTGTTCGGTGCGGCCCTCGTAGTCGCCGCGGGCCATGATCGTCACCAGCCCCCGCAGCGGCGGGCACAGCTCCTCGATCGTGCCGTCTTCAAAGTATTGCCGGGCGACCCGCTGGTGGGCCTCGCATATGTACTTCACGCCGTCGAGAAATGATTGCGGGTCCTGCGTTTCGGGGCGGAGTATCGACTCGTCGAACACCTTGTCGGGATGGTCGAACACCCGGCCGAAGAACCGCAGCACGAACCGCTGGGTGATGCGATAGCCGAGCCGGCCGGCGGGGATCCGCTCGCCGCCGCGGTGGATGTCCTCCACCCGCTCCAGCATCCCGTTCTCGATGAGGAACTCCGGCCGCCGCTCCTCGGGCGTCATGCGGCACCAGATCTCGGGCACAAGCAGGCTCAGATCGTGATCGAACCGCTGCCGCGGGCCAACGTGCCCGGCGGCGGTGGAGAAGCCGGCGTGGCCGGTGAGGATCATCGCCACGAGCGCCGCGTTCAAGTCGGCCGCGGGACGCAGGGCGTTGAACGGACCCTTGGTGAGCGCCCCTTCGCTGCCGGCGCCGGTGGTGGAGGGACTCTTGCCGGTCAACGACGCGACGTAGTCCATGAACAGCTCGGGCAGCTCCTGGTAGTGAATCGGGCTGTACACCGCGAGGCTGCGGATGCCGCGTTCCGGGTCGGGCGGATTGTTTCGTCGCCCGGCGATCACGGCGCCGACCGGGAGCGGGACCGGCTTCTCGGCGGGAATCGCGCGGAACAGCCGCGTTCCCATCTCGGCCACGTAGCGGTCGAGCGGATTGGTCATATCGGGCCGATCCTGCAAGTACCGCGGATTCTTGGAAGGCCGGCCGTCCACCTGCCGCGGGTTGGAGGAGCACACCACGTAGCCGCTCTCGCCTTTCTTCACCGAGCGGAGGAGCTTCTTCATCGGCGGCGTGAAGGCGTCGAAATCGACAACCTTCTCCATCATCTCGGCCACGTCGGCTCGCGTGAGCGGCTCGAAGTTGGAAATGAAGTTCACATCGCTGCGGGCGAGGTCCGCCTCGGCCTGACGGTCGAAGCCGCGATGGATGGCCTCGTCGGGCCGCTGGAACAGCCGGTACTCGCAGTTGATCACGAACTTGTACGCATCGACGGGATGTCCTTCCGGCGCGTGCTCGACAAAGCGGGCCGGCGCCGTGACCGAGGAGCTGATGTCGTCCTCGGTCTGAACCTTCGCCGCGGGGGCAAAGTCCTGCCGCACCTTGAATAGCCGCCAGCCCCGATCGCCGTGAAAGCCGACGCGGAGGTAAAACCCCACCAGCTTGCGGTCGTGCAGCTTCAGCTCGTTGCCGGGATCGCCGTTCACCAGGTCCACGGCGAAGTGCTCGAGCCAGTTATCGCCCCACTCCGGCTTGTGAAACCGCTTGATGAGGAACGCCAGAGAGAGGATGCGTTTGGGAATGGAGTTGAGCCAGGTGTTGTACTCGTCGCGATAGTCGTCTGACGGGGTGAGCAGTTTGATCACGCTCCCCAGGGACCGCTTGGGGCTAAGGATCGGCCGGCTGGGATACGTCGCGTAGCTCTGCTCGGCCAATATCTCCGGGCGCCAGCGGTCGGTGTAATCCCGCTGAAAAATCTCCTGCACTTGCTTGATGTCTTCCTCGAAGTCGGCGACGAAGATCGGCCCGTACTGCATGTAGTCCCAGAGCGACTTGCTGATCTCGCTCTTCCCGCCGCCGCTCACCGTGCACGGTTTGTGGCAGAAGACCCCTTCGCCCGTCGTGCCGATCAGCCGCCAGCTCGGCGCCGAGGGATGCTTCTCCATGCGAATCTTGTAACCCGACGGCGCCATGTAGATGCGGCCGGGCAGAAGCGGGATCGACTGCGGCCGGCCGTTGCGGGTCCAGCGGATCGTCTGCTCCCGCAGATCCGCCAGGGCGTCCTCGGGGATGTAATGAAGCTGCGGGTGGCGGCGATCGACCCCGTATCCCTCTTCGCGGAAGTCGATCCAGGAAGCGTAGTCCCGCACCAGGTCGTC
>JAHWKS010000058.1 GCA_019347795.1 Planctomycetota bacterium
TTCTCTGACGAAGCGGCTGCTTCACTGTTTCGTCACCTCAAACCTAAAAAATATCCGTGTTCATCCGTGTTCATCCGTGGCTGATCTCTTCTTGCGAAGCATCCGTGGCTTCTTGTTTCGGTTCACAACCGGATTCTCTGTACGCGGTGGTTGTAGGTGTCCAGCACGTGGACGCGGCCGCGGCTGTCGAGCACGAGGGCCCACGGGTTGTGCAGCTCGCCTTCGCGGCGGCCTTGCACGCCCCAGCAGCCGACGCTCACGCCGTCGGTCGTGAACTTCTGCACGCGGTGGTTGCCGAACTCGCACACGTAGACGTGACCGTCGCCGTCGAGCGCGAGATCGTAAGGATAACACAACTGACCCGGCTCGGCCCCTTGCTCCCCCCAAACTCTCGCCAGCTTCGGTTCGTCTCCGGAGACGTCGAAGACCTGGATGCGATGATTGCAGGCGTCCGCGACCCAAAGCTGGTCGCGCTCGTCGATCGCCAGGTTCTGCGGCCGGATGAACTGGCCCGGCTCTTCGCCGTGCCCGCCCCACTGAAGGACGAACTCTCCCTCGGGCGTGAACTTCTGAATGCGGTCGTACTCTCCGTACTCGGCGATGTAATAATTGCCGCGCGAGTCCTGCACCGCGTCGGTGACGAAGTTGAACTCGCCCGGCCCATGCCCGCACACGCCGCCGATGGTGCGATCGCGGAGCATCTTCCCCCCCGGCGTGTAAAACAGCGTGCGGAAATAATGCGTGTCGGCCACGAGCAGATTCCCCTGGCGATCGAACGAGAGCCCCGACGGCTTGCCTTTCTCAATCGTCGGCGTCCGCCAACTGCGAAGGAACTCTCCCTCAGGCGAGAACACCTGAATCCGCCCGGTCATATCGACAATGTAAAGCTGATCGTCGCCGTCGATCGCCATCGCCCGCGGCTTCGAGAATTCTCCCTCCGCCACGCCCCGCTCCCCCCAGACGCTCTCCAATCCCTGCCGCGAACCCACGACGGGAATGCACCCGCACATGAGCGCGGCGGCGGCGAGGACAAGGCCGAGACGAGGAAGAAGAGAACCCATGGCTCGCATATTATAGCCGAGTTTTGGTTTTTTAGAAGTAGTTGGCGGCAAGAAATGGCGGGCTTTCAAAGCTGAGTCAGTCAGAGGGTGAACTTGTTCACCGCCGACCGTTAGCGTACTTTGGCCGTGCCGATCATTGTTCGTCGCCTTCACGTCCACCGCAACCGCCCCACCGCCGCCCGATCGGCAGGCGGGACGCCCCGGGCTTACTCGATGAACCAGGACACCTCGAACCCTTTCTCGCGGGAAACCGTTGTTGCGGACGGCGAATCTTCGCCGCTTGTCCAGCAGCGGCCGACGGGTGCGCGGTATGCGGTGCTGGCGTGGCTCTGTGCGGCGGCGGCGATTGCTTATATCTGCCGCAACAGCATCGGCGTGGCGGAGAGCACGATCCGGGCGGAACTGGGGCTGACCACCGATCAAACCTCCTACATCATGCTGGCGTTCTTCCTGGCGTATGCGCTGGCGCAGATGCCGACCGGATGGCTCGGCGACCGCCTCGGCAGCCGGGCGATGTTGCCCGTATTGGCGCTCGGCTGGTCGGCCGCCACCGCGGCCATGGGGCTGGCCGCGGGGGCGATGTTTCTCATCGCGACGCGGGTGGTGAACGGAATCGCGCAGGCGGGGCTGTTTCCCTGCGCCACCAACACGATCTCCAAGTGGTCTCCGCTTTCGCAGCGGGCCGTCGCCAGCGGGACGATGGGAAGCTTCATGTCGGTCGGGGGCGCCATCGGCTCCGTCCTTACCGGTTACCTGCTGATCTGGATCGGCTGGCGGTGGACCTTCGTGAGCTTCAGCATCCTGGGCGTCTTCTGGGCGCTAGGGTTCTTCGTGTGGTTTCGCGATCGGCCGCAAGAGCATCCCCGCGTCAACGACGCGGAGCTGGCGCTGATCGAGCACGGCCGCGAGAAACCGAAGAAGGAAGACACGGGGGGCGTACCGACGCCGTGGCTCGCATTTCTCACGAGTCCGGCTACGTGGTGGATCTGCGGTCAGCAGTTTTGCCGCGGAGCGGGGCAAATCTTCTTCGCGAGTTGGTTCCCCACGTTCCTGCAGGAGTCGCGCGGCGTGTCGGTCGAAGGCTCGGGCCTCCTCAACATGTTGCCGCTGTTGGCGCTGGTGGCGGGGGCGTTTTTGGGAGGGGCCGCGTCCGACCTCGTGTTGCACGTGACGGGGAGCCGGTGGCTGGCCCGCTCGGGCGTGGCCGGCGCCAGCATGATCTTCTGTGCGGTCTTCGTCGGGCTGGCGTTCTTCATCCAGAACCCGCTGCTGGCGGTGGTGGTGATCAGCATCGGCACCTTCGGCTCGGCGGTGGGCGGGCCTTGCGCTTATACGATCACGATCGACATGGGCGGCCGGCACGTGGCGACGCTCTTCGGCGCGATGAACATGATCGGCAACCTGGGCGCCATGGCGTTCATCCGCCTCGTGCCGCTGTTCCAGAAGTGGACGCAAAGCTGGGATGCAGTGCTCTTGCTCTTCGCCGCGGTCTACGTCGCCGCCGCCGTCTGCTGGCTGCTGCTGAACCCCAACGGCACGGTATTTGAACAAGCGCTCGTCGGCGCGAGAACCTCGCACGATCCGCGATAGGATCCGGCGTTCCGTCCTTCTGGTCGCCCCTTCAGGCCTTCGGGGCGGCGGAAAGACGCAATTTCAAAACTGACGCGTCGGGACGCTCGAGGGGCGCGGTGAGTCGCGCAATTCGCCGCGCGCGACGGAAAAAGCGACAGCGCCAAGGAGCCTATAACGTTTGCTGAAATCCCCAAACCCCGGGAAGTCCGGGCTTCTCGTAATTCAGCCGCCGTCTCCAGGCGCCGGCGCCGGCTTTGCTATAATTACGGAGGAACTGTCTCGCTCCCTATCCGACTCTTACTGAGAAACCGATGCCCTCGAATACGCGCATCCGCGGCTGTCTTCCCTTGGCCCTCCTGGCTCTGCTCGCGGTCCCGGCCTTCGCCGACGATCGGCCGGCTTCCGAAAACACCGCCGCTTTGTATGAGCAGTCGGTCGCCAAAGGCATCAGTTATCTGATCACCAACGGCCAGGCGCCCGACGGCTCATTCAGCAGCCAAACGGGAACCGGAGTCACCTCGCTGGCGACCACTGCACTTTTGCGGCACGGGGTTCCCGTCGATTCCGAGGCGGTGTCCAAGGCCCTGAAGTTTATCGAGAAGCACATCCAGCCCGACGGCGGCATCTACCAGCCCGGCTCCAACCACCGCAATTATGAAACGTGCCTGGCGATCCTCTGCCTGAGCGAGGCGAACCAGGACGGCCGGTACGACGAGACAATCGCCCGCGCCGACGGCTTCATCAAGGGCATTCAGTGGGACGCCGAAGAAGGGAAGGACGTCTCCGACCCGGCCTATGGCGGCGCCGGCTACGGCAGTCATAAACGGCCCGACCTCTCGAACACCAGCTTCCTGATCGACGCCCTCAAGGCTGCGGGCAACGACGAGAACAGCGAGGCCATCCAGCGGGCGTTGATCTTCGTCTCCCGCAGCCAGAACCTGGAGACGGAGCACAACACGACCCCCTTCGCCGCCAAGAATCCCGACGGCGGCTTTTACTACACGCCCGCCGCCGGCGGAACCAGCCAGGCCGGCGAAACGCCGCAGGGCGGCCTGCGGAGCTACGGCTCGATGACCTACTCCGGCCTCAAGAGCATGCTCTACGCCGGCGTGAGCGAAGACGACCCGCGCGTGAAGGCGGCGGTCAATTGGCTCCGCAAGCACTACGACCTGGAGGAGAACCCCGGCATGGGCGCCGCGGGCCTCTACTATTACTATCACGTTTTCGCCAAGGCCCTGGATGCGCTGGGCCAAGACACGTTCGTCGGCGAAGACGGCAAGCACGACTGGCGGGCCGAGCTGATCGCCGAGCTAGCCTCCCGCCAGCAGAAGAACGGCGCCTGGATCAACGAGCAGAACGACCGCTGGCTCGAGGGGGACGCCAACCTGGTGACCTCCTACGCCCTCCTCGCCCTCCGCTACTGCCGGCCGGAGAAGTAGGCGCCCGACGCCAGGCGGTTGAAGGATCACCGCGGCGCGGCATCTTCGACGATGCGAATCTCGTCGTCGCTGAGGCCGTTTTTTCAGGCAACGCCCGGCACACCGGATGAAGCGACTGGGGATGATCCTCTTCGGAAGAGACGACGGCACGAGCGAGCGCCGATTAAACGGATCTACTGCAACGCCGCCACGAATAGTATGTGTGCAGCGATGCGCGAGCGCGGAAGCGGCCGGCGTGAACGGCCGCACGATTGACCGACCGTCCTCTGTGGCGGATGATGTCCGCGGGCGCTAAGCCACGCTTCTTTCAACGCTTGGGAGGTGAACCATGTCCGATCGAACCAGCCGTCGCGACTTTCTGGGGCATGCTTCCGCCGGGGCTCTTGCTGCCGCTGCGCTGTCGGCCGGCGGGGCGCCGGCTGCCCAGCGAGGCGAGGACCGGCTCGTGGTTGGGCTGATCGGCTGCGGCGGCCGCGGCGTGCATAACGCCCGGTCGTTCAAGAGCGTGCCGGGGGTCGAGCTGGCTTACGTGTGCGATGTCGATGAAGGGCGGCGATCAGCGGCGGCGAAGAGTTTGAGTGTTGACGCCGGGCGAGCGGTCGCCGATCTGCGGCGGATCCTGGATGACAAGAGGGTGGATGCGGTGATCGTCGCCACACCCGATCACTGGCATTCTCCCGCGGCGATTCTGGCCTGCGAGGCGGGGAAGCATGTCTACGTGGAGAAGCCGATCTCGCACAACATCCGCGAAAGCCGGCTGCTGGTCGAGGCGGCCGAGCGAAATAGCTCGCTTGTGCAGCACGGCACGCAATGCCGCAGCACGTCGATGATGATCGAGGCGGTCAAGCTGCTGCGAGACGGGGTGATCGGCGAGGTGCTGCAGGCGAAGTGCTGGAACATTCAGCGCCGCAGCTCCATCGGTCGCGGCGAGAACGTCGAGCCGCCCGCCGGGCTCGACTACGATTCCTGGGTCGGCCCGGCGCCGATGATCCCCTACCGCACGAACCGCGTCCACCACCGCTGGACGTGGTGGCGCCACTTCGGCGCCGGCGACATGGGGAACGACGGCGTGCACGACATTGACTACACCCGCTGGGGCTTGGGCGTGGACGGCCATCCCAGCAAGGTGTCGGCCCTGGGAGGCAAGTTCTTCTTCGACGACGACGGCGAATTCCCCGACACCCAGCAAGTCACATTCGAGTATCCCGGCGACGGCAAGCCGGGAAACCGGCGCCTGTTGGTCTACGAGCAGCGGCTCTGGTCCACGAACTATCCGCACCAGTGCGACAGCGGCGCCGAGTTCTACGGCACCAAGGGCCAGATGTTTCTCAGCCGCCGCGGCAAGATCGAGGTGCTGGGGGACCGGAACGTGAAGGTCCCGATCTCAATCGAACCTCGGGCTCAGGACGACGCGGCCCATGTGCGCAACTTCTGCGACGCCGTCCGCGGGCGGGCGACGCTCACCGCCGACGCGCTCACCGGCCACCTCTCGACCAGCCTCTGCCACCTGGGGAATATCGCCACGCGCCTCGGCCGATCGCTCGACTTCGATTCCCAAGCCGAACAGATCCTCGGCGACGAAGAAGCCGATGCCCTGGTCCGCCGCGACTACCGCGAGCATTGGTCCACGCCGCGCGAGGCATAATCGATTCACCCCCGCCGACGCGCAGCCGCTGCGGTGATGTCGATCACCGTTCGTAGGCCGCCGCCCTTCCGGTTTTGTGCCGGATTTCACGTAATGCGATTATCGTGGTGATTCCTTCGGCTTGGGAATCGGTTATCGCGGCCTCGCTTATCTGTCGAATCGAAGGGGAGAAAACCTCCGTCGCCGATTCCGCCAGCCGCGAATGTGACGGTTCAACCCTTCTGGAAACCGTACCAGGACGGTTCGTCGAATTCGCGATTGCGGTACGTTCCGCGCCCCGGCATGACGCCACTGGACAATCAGCCGGTCCAGTCTACCAAAGGAGATCGTTCGATGACCCGATGGAGTCCTCTTGCAATTTCGACGCTGGCGTTGGTTACGCTCGCGCAGTCCTTCCCAGCGGCAGCGCCGGCGCAAGACATGCAAGTCGCGCCGGTGGGCGTGATGACGAACAGGAGCAATTATGCCGAGCAACTGGGGCTGCTCGAAGACCCATTATCCGGCATGCGCTCCCAAGGGCCCTACGACGCGCCCGTCGGCGCTCCTCATCATGGCTGCAACGGTTGCGCCTGCAATCCTTGCCCTTCTTGCTGCCGCACATCCGGCTTGTACGGCGGTGCGGAAGCGCTTTGGATCAAACCGCACTTTCAGGATGAGTCGGCGTTTGTGATTGACGGATCGCGCCTGGATGAAGTCGTCCCCTTCGATTACGACTTCGAAGCCTCGCCGCGCTTCTGGCTGGGCTATGTCGGTTGCAGCGGCTTGGGCGCTCGCGCGCGGTATTGGACGTTTGACGGCGATTCCACCGCCAGCGGCGTGTTCGTCGATGACGGCGAGGCCTTCGCGTTCAGCGCCGGCGACGTGCTGAGGCGGCGTTTGGCCGCCGGCCCGGGGGACGCCGCCTTCGCTCAGCACGACCTGGAGCTGGAGACCATCGACCTGGAGGCGACCCAGCAGTTTAATCGGGCGAACCTGATGATGCTGGCAGGCGCAGGTCTGCGGTACGTGCGGGTCGAACAGGATTATCTGGTGCAGTTCACCGATCCGCTTGGCCCGCAGGATTCTCTCCTGCACAATCACGACTTCGAAGGGATCGGACCGACGGCGGCCCTGGAGCTGTGGCGGCCCATTGGCGGCTACGGATTTTCGCTGTATGGAGCGCTCCGCGGCTCGGTCCTCTTCGGCGAGCTGAACCAACAAATCACCGAGACCACCGGCGGACTGGTGTTCACCGAGCGCCGTCATGACGTGGACGAAACCTTGGCGATCGGCGAGGTCGCGTTGGGGCTGCAATGGACCGGCGCCGGAATCTATAACACTGACTTCTTTGTCCGCAGCGGCTGGGAAGGGCAGTATTGGAATGGCGCGGGGAATGCGAACTCGACCGAGGGAGACATGGGTTTGCAGGGCTTAACGCTGGCGATCGGCCTGATGCGCTAGCGGTTCCCCGGGGTCCCAGGGCGGAATGAAAATTCCGCCCTCTCGGGAACGCCGCTGGGCGACGTCAAATAGTCTTCGCGGTCCCGTGCTTCGCGGAGGGATTTCGGCAAATTCCCGGAAGGAGGCTGCTACTTCTTCTCCTCCCCCGTCTGCAGCACCGCCATGAAGGCTTTTTGCGGGATGTCTACCGAGCCGATGGACTTCATGCGTTTCTTGCCTTCGCGCTGCTTGGCCCAAAGTTTCCGCTTGCGGGTGATGTCGCCGCCGTAGCATTTGGCGGTGACGTTCTTGCGGAGGGCCTTGACCGTTTCGCGGGCGATCACGCGGCTGCCGATCGCGGCTTGCACCGCGATCTCGAACATGTGCCGGTCGATCTCCTCGGCCAGCTTCTTGACCACCGCCCGGCCGCGGCGGTCGGCGTCGCCGCGGTTGCAGATGACCGAGAGGGCGTCCACCTTATTGCCGTTCACCAGGATGTCCAGCCGCACCAGGTCCGCCGGCTCGTAGCCCAGCAGCTCGTAGTTCATGGTGCCGTAGCCGCGGGTGGCGCTCTTGAGCTTGTCGTGCAGGTCGTAGATCACCTCGGCCAGCGGCAGGTCGTAGGTGAGCATCACGCGCGTGGCCGAGAGATGCTCGACAACCTTCTGCACGCCGCGCCGCTCGTGGCAGAGGTTCATCACCGCGCCGATGAACTCCTCGGGAAGCACGAAATTGACCCGCACGATCGGCTGGCGGAACTCGTCGATGAGCCCCGCGTCGGGAACTTCCTGCGGGCGGTGGATCTCCAGCGTCTCCCCCTTGGTCGTGATGATCTGATAGGTCACATTCGGCGCCGTCTGCACCAGGTCGATATCGGCCTCCCCCTCCAGCCGCTGCTGGACGATCTCCATGTGCAACAGGCCGAGGAATCCGCAGCGGAAGCCGAACCCCAGGGCCTCGCTCGTCTCGGGGGAAAACTCGAAGCTGGGGTCGTTGATCGAGAGCTTCTCCAGCGCATCCCGCAGCTCGGTGAAGTCCTGGCCGTCGGACGGATAGAGGCCGCAGTACACCATCCGCTGCAGCGGCTGATAGCCGGGGAGCGCCTTCGCCGGCTCGCCTTGGGCGATGGTGACTGTGTCGCCGATGTGGACGTCGCCGATCGACTTGATGTTGCAGATGAGGTAGCCTACCTGACCCGCCTGGAGCTGGTCGCACGGCCGGGGGCGCGGCGCGAACTGGCCCAGGTCGAGCACCTCGTACACCGAACGTTTGCGGAGGAACTTGATGCGGTCCCCTTTGCGGACCGTGCCGTTCATCAGGCGGATGTAGGTGATGGCCCCGCGATACTTGTCGTAGTGCGAGTCGAACACCATCGCCTGAAGCCGCGCACCAGGGTCCCCTTGAGGCGGCGGCACGCGATCCACAATCGCGTCCAGCAATTCCTGCACGCCGGCCCCCGTCTTGGCGCTGACGCGTACGATCTCATCCAGATCCACGCCCAGCGAGTGGTTCATCTCTTCGGCCACCTCGTCCGCGCGGGCCTGCTTGAGGTCGATCTTGTTGATGACGGGCACGATGACCAGGTCGTGTTCGATGGCGGCATAGCCGTTGGCGACCGTCTGCGCTTCGACCCCCTGAAAGGCGTCGGCCAAGAGCAGCGCCCCTTCGCAGCAGGCCAGCGAGCGGGACACCTCGTAGTGGAAATCGACGTGCCCCGGCGTGTCGATCAGGTTCAGCTCATACGTCTCGCCTCCGCGGGTGTAGCGCATGGCGACCGCGCGGGCCTTGATCGTGATGCCGCGGGCCCGCTCCAGCTCCATATCGTCCAGGACCTGCTCTTTCATCTCGCGCAGAGTGATCGTGCCGGTTTTCTCCAGAAGCCGGTCGGCAAGGGTGCTCTTCCCGTGGTCGATATGGGCCACGATGCAGAAGTTGCGGATGTGCGTACAGTCGATCTGCGGCATAAAACGATGCAGCGTCTATAGAAACGCCAACAAGAAACGATTAGCGACGGGGCTTGCCCCGTGTGCGCGACCCGCCGCCGCAGTCGCCACTCCTTTGACAACCCTCGGGGACCAGGCGCAACTCACCCCTGCTTCTTATGATACGCTTGCCGGGCGATTCCGGCTGCGCCGATGTAGCCGGCGTGTCCCACGAGCACGGCGAAGTCGATCACGGTCTTTTGGGCGGGTATGGGAAACGCCCGGCGGCGCACTTCCTCCCGCACCCGCTCCAGAAATCGCCGGCCGAGGGGGGAGTCGCGTCCGCCGAAGTTCATCGCCCCGCCCAGGATCACCGCCCCCGGGTCGATCGTGTGCATCAGGCTCACCGCCCCCACGCCGACGTACATCGCCGTCTCCAGGATCAGGTCAAGTGAAAGCTGGTCCCCCTTCTCCGCTTCCTGGGCCAACATCAGCCCCGAGACCTCTTCCCCCTCGACGACGCGCTCGGTGAGCGAGCTGGCCCTTCCGGCCGCCAGCGCCTCCCGGGTCCGCTTCACCAGCGCCGTGGCGCTGGCGTAGGCTTCGAGATGTCCCTTTTGACCGCAGGGGCACATGCGGGCGTCATCGGTGTAGTCGATGATGATGTGCCCGCACTCCGAGCCGTGGCTGTTCTCGCCGTCGACGGGAACGTGATCGACGATGATCCCTCCGCCCACGCCCGTGCCGAGCGTGAGCATGACCATGCTCTCATAGTCCCGTCCGCCGCCGACCCAGTACTCGCCGTACGCAGCGGCGTTGGCGTCGTTGGCGAAGGCGACCTGCTTCCCGCATGCGGCGGCCAGGCAGTCGCGAACGGGGAAGTCCCGCCAGTGCGGCAGATTGGGCGGCTCCAGGATCATCCCCCGCGGAATGTCCATGGTGCCCGGCGTGCCCAGCCCGACGGCGGCCACGTCCTCCATCGTCAGACCGAGCTGGTCCAGCTCGCCCCGCAGCGTACGGACGGCTCGCTCGATGCAATCCCCCGGCCCGCGCTCCTCCAAGGTGGCCATCTTCGTGCGGGCGATCGTCCGCCCTTGGTCATCCACCAGGCCGATCTTCACCCCCGTCCCCCCGACATCAACGCCCGCAAACAGCGGCCGCGCTGCATCATCAAGCGGGATCAAATCGTCGGGAGCAACCATGGCCGGGCACACCATCGCGAAACGCAAATCGCGAGTATAAGAGCTTCGCCGAACCCCGACAATGGAGCGGGGCGATTGGGTCAGCCACTCTCCTGATCGCCGGTCCGTCGCAACTGCGTGGAGGAGATGTCGCAGCGGAACTCGGCGGGGGAAACCGTGTCGCAGATGTCGCGGAGCGAGGCCGGCGCGCGGCAGTCGTCCAGGGTGAGGAAGTCGCCGGTCTCGTTGCACGCCCGGCCGAAGACGAAGAAGCGGCAACCTCGTTCTTTGATCAGCTCAATCGTGTCGTCGCGACGTCGCGGATCGTCGCCGTAGTAGCGGACGTCTCCGATGCGGCGGAGCGTGTCGGCGCCGACGACGAACGTGGCGCCGGGGAAGAGGGCCGACTTCTCCAGAAATGTCGGCGCCCGCGTCAGCCACACGAAGTCGCCTTGTGTGAACTGGGCGAGGCGGATGCGAATCTCGGCTTCATCGAGATCCGGCTTGTCCACGTTGAGGATCGACACTTCGAACGCGACCGGCTGATTCAATTTGTTACCGGCCACATGAGCCATCTCCCGATGCCCGGCGTGGAGCGGGTTAAAGGACCCGGGAAAGAGGACTCGCGGCGGCGCGACTTCGCCGCGGGGATGCGCCGCAACCCGCGACAGGCGGCCGTCGAGCAAGGCGGCCAACTGCTCGGGGTCGGGCATGAGGGAAAGTGCGTCGTCAGGAGACGCTGTCGCGTGGGGCGGGGGTTTCGCTCGCATCGTCGTCGGATGCGGCGGTGGCTTGATTGGCGAGCATTTCCATGCGGGCTTCAGCGTCCGGAGGGACATAGAACATCGCGTTGCTCTTCATTGGCTCAGATCTCCGTGTAGATAAACTTCCCTGGCAGCCTGCAATCCTCATGCCGCTACGGAAGCGTTGCTCGCAATCCCGAACGCAACATCGCCGTTAAGAATATAATCCGCCTCAACTTTTGGTGGAACCTTCTTTTTCTGGAAAATTCGCAAAAACGCCGACCCCCCAGGAGGCGCGGCGTTGCCATGCCGCCACATTGCGCTCTCTCTTGCCGACGCCGCGCGCACGAGCGTCAACACCTCGTCGATCCGCAGAGGGCTCGGTAAACTGGACCGGTGCAACGCGCCTCGCCCTCCCTCGCCGCCCGAATCGCCCGCCTCGAACCCGCCCTGCTAGGCGTCGCCTGCGGTCTGCTCGCCGCGGTCGGCTATACCGCATCCAATATCTGCCTGCGGGCCGTTTCGCACCTGGATCCGGTCTGGGTGTCGGCGGTGAAGGCGTTTCCCACGTTCGCCCTCTTTGGGCCTTGGCTGATATTTCTTGCGGTCCGGGGGGAGCGCGTTTTTCCCCCGTTGCGGGTCCTGGCGTCGCTGATGGCCGCCGGACTGGTGGCCCAGTTGGGCGGGAACGTGCTGTTTCAGTGGTCGCTGGGGGTAATCGGCATCGCCGCCGCGGTGCCGGTGACGCTCGGAGCGATGATTATCGCCGGCGCCACGCTCGGCCGGGTGTTTTTGCACGAGCCGATCACGCCGCGAAACGCCGTCGCCGGCATGATGCTGCTGGCCGCGATCTTCATACTCAGCTATGGCGCCCGGGGCGTGGCGGAGTTGGACGCGGAAATGCTTTCCGACCGCGGTTGGTGGACCGCTCTGGGCGTGGGAGCGGCGTTCACCTGCGGAATCGCCTATGCGGCGCTGGGGGTGGTGATCCGCTACGGCGTCTCCGGTCGGGCGCGGGTCACGACAACCGTCGTCTCAATCAGCTTTGTCGGGCTGGTTTCGCTGGGAACGGCGAGCCTGATCCGCGTCGGGCCGGAGGGGATTTTCGCCACGCCGCCGGAAGCAATGGCCACGATGGTTTTCGCGGGGGTGTTCAACGCGATGGCGTTTCTCGCACTCACCAAATCGCTGCAGCTCGTGTCGGTGCTGCTGGTGAACGCCCTGAACGCTTCGCAGGCGGCGATGGCCCTGGCGGCGGGCGTGATCATCTTCGGCGAGCCGTTGACCGCCGGCCTGGTGATCGGAGTCGCGACGACGGCCGCGGGGTTGGTCGTGATGGGCGGCCGCGGACAGAAGCGGTCGGCCGCGCTGATCGAGAAGTAGGCGAGTCAGGCCTCGCGTTTAGGCAGATCGCTTCGGATGCCTCGCCAGAATTAACGGCCGAAGGAGCGAGTT